>JAPOYX010000232.1:27646-68257 GCA_026706345.1 Gemmatimonadota bacterium
AGGAATGGCTGGTCGACCAGGGCAAAAAGGTCGTGGTGGTCTGCGAGGGCCGCGACGCGGCCGGAAAGGGCGGCACCATCTCGCGCATCACCGCGCGGCTCAATCCCCGCGTCTGCCGCGTGGCCGCCCTGGCCAAGCCGACGGACCGGGAGCAGTCGCAGTGGTATTTCCAGCGGTACGTCGCGCACCTGCCTTCGGCCGGTGAGATCGTCCTCTTCGACCGGAGCTGGTACAACCGCGCGGGCGTCGACCGGGTAATGGGGTTCTGCACGGAGGAGGAGTACCGGGAGTTCCTCCGGACCTGCCCCGAGTTCGAGCGCATGCTCCTCCGCTCCGACATCCGGCTGATCAAGTACTGGTTCTCGGTGAGCGCGAAGGAACAGGAACGGCGGTTCAAGAACCGGATCAAGGACCCTCTGAAAAGCTGGAAGTTCAGCGATATGGACCGGCAGTCCTACATGAAGTGGGACGAGTATTCACACGCCAAGGACGAGATGATGAACTATACCGACATCAAGCAGGCGCCGTGGTACGTCGTGCCGTCCGACAGCAAGCGGCGCGCGCGCCTGAACTGCATCACCCACCTGCTGAGCCTCTTTCCCTACGACCGCGATCCCACCACCGCGGAAATCGAACTGCCGGACCGCGAAACCGACTCCGGCTACGTGCGCCCCCCCATGGACGACCAGCGGTTCATCCCCGAAGTGTACTGATCCGGATCGGTCTACCGCCGGGGTTTTCGGTCCGCGGTTCCGGCGGACGGAAGGTCTGGCGTCCCTCCGTCCCCACCGCACCGCCGCAACGGTTGGTTTGCGTCGATCGACGTTTCTACCTGAATATCTCGTCCAGTATGCGTCCGTCGCGGTTCGACGCTACCGGATGATCTCGTCCAGAATGCGTCCATCGCGGTTCGACGGCAGGGTGATCCGCAGCAGGTTGCAGATCGTCGGCGTGATATCCGCCGCGTCGACGGAGTGCCGGTAGTGGCCGGGTGCGATCCACGGCCCGTGGAACATGATCGGAATGTGCGTATCGTAGTCGTGGGGCCATCCGTGGGAAGTGCCCACCGTGGCCGACCCGTACTCGCCCAGCAGCAGGTAGAAGGGCGTGGCGATAAGCATAATGTCGCCGCTGTTGACGGAATGGAAGCTGTGATAGACCGTCTTCGTGAGGTTTGATTCCGGCAACAGCCGCCGTTCGATGCGGTGGCGCGTAAAGGCCCTCATTACGGCCGGATGGGTCGCGACGGCCGCGGCCGCCGTCTCTTCCACCTCGGCCCGGCTCAGGCCGCGGCTGTCGATGGCCTCCCAGTTCAGGTACACGCCCGATTCCGCCACGTGCAGGACCCAGTCGTCGTCGCCGTGCAGCCCGTCCAGGGCCTCCTCCACCAGCGCCGTCAGCGGTTCCGGTCCGGCCCGTCCGGCCTCCAGGCCCCGGAGCGCCAACTGCTCCGGCAGTTCCATGGCGCCGTGGTCGGCCGTCAGGACCAGGAGGGTGCGGTCGCGCCCGACCCGTTCGTCGAGGAAGGCGAAGAAGTCCGCCAGTTGCCGGTCCGTGCGCAGCGTGGCGTCCATGGATTCCTGGCTGAAGGGGCCGAAATCGTGGCCGATGTAGTCATTGGCGGAGAGACAGATGACCAGGACGTCCGGGATGTCGTCCTGCCCCAGTTCTTCCTCGATGATCGCCTGCCGGGCGAATTCCAGCTGGTAGTCGGTCGACCAGGGCGTGTGCTTGAAGGCATTCCAGTACCGAGGGCCCGGAGCCTCCAGGCCGCCTTTCGTCACGTGGGGGAAGACGATCCCGCTGTCCCGGTTGTCCTCCTCGCCCTCCCGGACGTCTTTCCCCGCCCGTTCAAGGTACAGTTCCTCCGGCAGCAGGCGTTCCCATTTGCGGCCGAAGGACTGGTCCGGGATTTTCCGGTCGTTGAAGCGCTTGACCCAGTCGGGCAGATCGTCCATGAAGTAGCTGCTCGACGTGATCCGGCCCAGGGACGCTTCAAACCAGTACGGCGCGCCCATCTTCCCGGCGGAGATCATGGCGCTGTAGTCCTTGAGTGATATCGTGATGGCCTTGCCCCGGTAGCGCGTGGCCATGCGCAGTTCGTCCGCCAGGGAAGAGCCGACCAGTTCCCGCGTGGAGGCGCGTCCGGTCGCGGTGGGCCACAATCCGAGGATGTGACTTTCCGGATCCACCAGCGACGGCCGAAACACCCCCGTGGACCGGCTGTACCACGCGTTGTTGACCATCCCCGTCTTGTGGGCGTAGGTTCCGGAGGTGACCACGCTGTGGCCCGGTGAAGTGGAGGCGTGCACATGCGTGAAACGGGCGTCCTGCATCCACGCGCCGCGGTCCATGAACCGGCGGAATCCGTCCTCCACGAAGAGGTCTTCGAACCGCTGCAGGTAGTCGTGGCGGAACTGGTCCACGATGATCAATACCGCGAGCCGGGGCGGGTCGGACGGTCCTGCGGGCGTCGATGCGCCCTGAGACTGCGGGCTGACGCTTTCCTGGTGTATGGGTTGGCTGGCGGTGCCATGGGAATCGGACGGAATGAACAACAGCAGCGACAGAATCAAACCCGTCCTGATGAAACCAGCGATGGACATGACAGGTCCTTTCTTGGGTCGAATGAGTATAAATAAGTTTTTTGAATACGAGATTATACAGGAACTGCCGACTATTTTAGTAACACGGATGGCCAGGCGTCATGGCCGAATGCGGGTCCCAGTCGATTGCATGACCATGCGCCGGACGATCGGGACAGTACTTCCGCAGGCTGAGTTCAAGATAGCATTCTATTGAGAGTTGTCAACGACGGCACGGTGATATTCACACGACGTCGCGGTGACATCGAAACGATGATCTGACGGCACGGACGCGTTGATGAATTCGCAGAAACAGGGTGGGTTGTGATACGGAAAGGGGCTGTATCAACGAATGGCGGAATACATGGCCGTGACCCAGGCGTTTTGCGCGGCGGGGATCCTGGTACTCGGTATACTGACCTGGACGGGACGGATCACAAAAACCCTGCGCGAAGAGATCGATACGAAATTCAACTCCGTACGTGATGAGATGCGCGCTGATCGGGAGGTCCTTCGTGATGAGATGCGCGCTGGATTCAGCTCCACTCGCGAAGAGATGCGTGCAGACCGGGAAGTCATCTTCGGTGAGATCAAATCGCTTCGTGATGAGATGCGCGCTGGATTCAGCTCCACTCGCGAAGAGATGCGCTCGGACCGGGCAGCCATCTTCGGTGAAATCAAGTCGCTACGTGAGGAGATGCACGACATGAACGGCCGGCTGGGCCGGGTAGAAGGTCACATGGGTATCTCCGCAGCGAACAGATTACAGGAGTCGCAATGATCGAGTTAGTGGTAGTTACGTCGACCATACGGGCGATTTCTATATGGATGCTGGTCATTCTATGGTACACCGGTTGGGACCTCGAGAAAACACGGACGATGATTCGCAAGAAAAAGCCTGAGATACGTGCGTTGCTGCATATGTTGCGATCATATACTCGCGTTGGGCAATTACGGTCACGCAAACACGCGAAAGCGGGTCAACGAAAACCGGCGAATTGACCAATCTGGATCCCTGGGTCAGGCGGATTCCATTTCCCGTTGCCTGATACGGTGAAGCAGGGCAATGAGGTGATCACGAAACACGGTGCCCGCATCGGGTTCAAAGGGCAGATGGCGGCAGATCCGCGGCGCGAACACCGCGGCGTACCAGCCGAATCCTTCCTGGTTGAAATCCTGAGGCCGCGCCAGGTAGCCGACGGTCTCGTTGGCGTACCCGATGACCATGGTGTGCGGGTAAGGGGAGGCCGACTGGATCTGCTTTCCGAAGGTCAGGAACAACTCCAGCGGATGGGCGAGTAGCACGGAATCGTTGATGCGCATCCACGAAACGCGGAACTCCAGCCGCTGCGGATGGGGTCCGTCGAGCAGGTAGAGACGGTGCGCGCGCCAGTCTACTTCGAAGCGCAGTTTGCGCAGGTCTGCGGGATCCGGATCACTGCCCGAAGCCTCGAGACGATCGCGGCATTCGGCCAGTTCCGCTTCAAGCCCGGGTCGGTCCGGTACTTCCGTGGGCAGGGCGATTTCGTAGGTGTCGCCGTCCAACTTCACGTCTGCGGTCGTCTCGATATGATCCAGGGCCGGCAGGACGCGTTCGCGCAGCAGTGAACCGTTCGCCTTCATCATATCCATGCCATCGCCGAATCCCCGGCAGTTGAGGTCGCCGCAACTGCCTTGGAAGAACAGTACCCGCAGTCCATTCCGTTCTTTTTCCATCTTCCCGATCCCATCGGCCGGATAGTCGCCGCAGATTACGGTGTCGGCGCCGAGTGTAACGGGGTGGGCGCCGAAATTGATCGCGGCGGCGCGCATCCGGCCGCGGGTATCGTCGATGCGCATCAGCAGCGCTTCCGCGTCGGCTTCCCCTCCCTCGTCGACCCGGTTGACCGAAAGGTCCGGTACGGCCGTTCTCCCGAACCCTATGCGCCCGGGTTCCAGGTTGGACATCGCCTGCCCGATGGCGTCGGCGAACAACTCCGGCAACCCCGCTGTGTAATCCTCGTCCCATTTCCCCCAGGCCACGGTCTTCATGGTGGCCGGACCGGAATGGGTATGGGTGTTGGCGATGATTACGCGGGCCGGGTCGAGTCCGTACCGGTCGCGGACGAGGCGGTGGGTCTCGTCGACCAGGGAGCGGTCCGTCCACACCAGGTCGTTCGACACCAAGACATAGATCCCGTCGCCGTCCGACAGCGCAAGCGCCGTGGAGTGGAGGTCCTGGTGGACCGCCGTCGCCCGTCGCTCGATGTAGGGACCGTATCCGCAAAGCTCGACCCCTGTGGGTGGCGTGATGACGGTTCGGCCGGTGCCGAAGTGTAACTGGGGCATGGTCGTATAAGGTCAGTCTCGTACCGGAAGGCACGGGGAAGATCGTCGCGTCTGTCGTCGGATGACGTATCTCTCCGCTCGGACTGAATCAGTTCAGTCCGTGAACCGCACGGTCTCGCCCGACTTCACCGATTCGGCTTCGCCGTGACAGATTCGCAGGGCGTCGCGGGCCGCCGAAGCCGAAACCAGGGCGGGGTCCGTACCTTTCTCCAGGGTGTTGACGGCATATCCCAGCTGGGCTTCGAAGGCCTCGGGGAAATCGATTTCGGGCTCGGTTCTGCCGCCGTCGGGGGTGTAGAGCGTGACCGGCCGGTCGGAGAGCACGTTGTACCAGAGCGTGCCTTCCTCGAAATAGGCGTCGTAGCCGTGTTCGAAGGCGGCCGAGCTGATCGCCCCGCACTGGGACGAGACGGTGAAGTCCCGGTTTTCATACCCGTATTGCGTGTTCAGGTAGAGCACGTAGCCGTTCGGACTCGTCATGCCGTCGGCGTGTACGCTGTCCGGCATGCCGAAGAGATAGCGCAGGTAGTCGGTGTCGTGTATGTGCAGGTCGATGCCCGCCGCGCCGGTCCGCTCGTAGTCATCGAACCAGTTGCCTTCGCCCCAGAGGGGCTTGGAGATGACCCGCTTGAGGTGCAGTCCCAGGAGGCGCCCGTAGCGTCCGTCGTCGATGGCCTGCGCCAGGAAGGCGAATTCCGGGAAGAACTTCAGCACGTGGGCGACCATCAACGTCCTGCCAACCTCCCCGGCCTTGCGGATCATGCGGTCCGCCTCGTCCAGACCAAGGGCGATGGGTTTCTCGACGATCACGTGCTTGCCGGCGTCCAGCGCGCGCAGAACGACGTCGTGGTGCAGGGCCGTGGGCAGACACACGTCGACCAGGTCGATGTCCGGGTCGCTGAGCACCTCTTCGATATCGGTACAGGTGCGGATCCCGGTCAGGTCCTGCACGCCGCCGCCGCCACCGAAGTTGCCCTGGATGTGCCGCCAGTCGCCGCTCAGCTTACGCTCGTCCCGGGTGCAGATGGCCCCCACTTCCGCATTGGCCAGGTTCCTGACGGCCATGAAATGGGTCGTTCCCATGAACCCGATGCCCAGGATGCCGATTCGTATCAAGTCATTCCTCCTTCATTAGGTGCCGCGGCACAGGTCTCCTCCGCGGATTCATCGTCCGCCGTCAACGCCTCGTCCCGCTGCCGGCGGCTCAATCCCCGGCAGACGGCGTGAACAACTGCTGTCCGTATTTCCGGTAACCGCCGATGAGGGCCTGGCCCTCCGGCGAGGTCACGTAATCGATGAGCGCGCGTGCGTGCCCGTACTTCACGTGCGGCCAGCGCGTCGGGTTGACCGCGATGATGCTGTAGGGATTGTGCAGCGGGGGATCGTATTCCACCAGGACCCGCAGGTTCACCGTTGCCCTTAAGGCAAGGTAGGTGCCCCGGTCGATCAGCACGTACCCCCGTTTCTCATCCGCCATGCGCAGAGTGGCCGCCATGCCCTGGCCCACTTCGACGTACCACGCCCCGCCGGGATCGATCCCGGCGATGGCCCAGATCGCCTGCTCCTTCTGGTGGGTTCCGGAAAGATCTCCTCGTGAGAAAAACAACGCTTTCTTGCGTGCGATCGTGGCGAAGGCGTCGGCGACTCTGTCCGTTCCGCCGATCCCGGCCTGGTCGGCGGACGGTCCGACGACGACGAAATCGTTGTACATGACGCCCCGGCGATCCACCCCGAATCCGGCGGCCACGAAATCTTCTTCCAGTTCCGGTGCATGAACGAGGACCGCGTCCACGTCGCCGTTTTCAGCCAGCTTCAGGGCCTTGCCCGTACCCACGGCGATGACGTCCACCCGGATCCCGCCATTCTGTTTCTGTTCAAAGGGCGGCAGGAGGATATCCAGCAGTCCCGAGTCGTACGTGCTGGTGGTCGTCGCGAGCTTAAGCCGGGGCTGGCCTTCCGCGCCGGCCGTGCTGGCCGTTAAAACCAGGACGAGCAGCGGTAGTAGAATGTGGCGGAGACGCATGCCGTGGACCGATCCCGGATCAGGCCGTCAATTCAACCGGAGCATGAACATGACGCGAAGGCGTGTTCGCCACGCGTTGTTGGTCGCGGGGGAGACGAGTGTTTCGGGGGAATCGTACTTGCGGGTGTACAGGTGGATATCGACCGTCAGCTTCTCGATCAGATGATGGCCGAAAATGAGGCCGGCGCCTTTCGTATTGGTCTGGGTGTAGTCGATGTTACTGAAGGATGCAAGCGTGGCGTCTTGCTGCATGAGGAAAGCCTGGAACCCGGCCCGGGTATCGCCGACCTTTCCTGTACTGCCGTACATCAGCGAACCTGTGATACCGTGCCGCATGTCGTCGGCGCCCATATTGAAGACGTAGTCTGCGTTGAGCGCCAGCGGTCGCCCGTTCACGGTCTGGGTGTACTGGCCGCTGAAGTTGATCATTCTGAATTCGGACAGGTATCCGGTTCGGTCCGCGTTGGCCCGGTTGGAATTCGCCGCAACGATCAGCGCGGGGGACCTCAGGTTCTGCGCGGCGAAGAGGGAATCCGCGCCCGCCACCGTATAGTAGGCCACAGCGAGAGTCTGGGACTTGCCGGACTGGGTAAAACGGACCAGGGCCTGCCCCCCCAGGAAATAGGTCCGGTCAAGGTCCTTTACCGGCGAGGCCAGTTGGTTGATCATGAACTGGCCCAGGTTCAGGCCGAAGGTGGCGGAGCCGTCATCGTTTTTCGCGGTGATCTGCTGAGCCAGTCCCTCCGGAGAGAGATCGCTGTCCAGCACCACCTGGGTCGGACGGAAGAAGGGCAGGGGGAACTTGCCCGCGGTCAGGGTGAGCGAGGGATTGGGCCTGATGCGCGCGTACATCCAGGAAATATGGGGGTTCTCGCGTACAAACAGGTCACCGTAACTCATCCAGTCAGCAACGACGATGGCTTTGGGATTGCCCGTCATGACCTTGCCGGTCACGTCGATTTGGTCCGATACACGTAACGTAGCGTTCAGGAAGGCTCCGTACATGAAGCGGTTCACCGCCCGGCTGCCATCCTGATAGTCGCCCTGGAGCCTGGTCCTGATCATGCCGTTCCAGGAGAATCGGTCGTCCTCCTGGGCTACGGCGGGAGCGACGTTCGCAAGCACGGCGAGGGTACAGGCGCACATCAGGATGTGTCTGATCCGCATGGGCTCCTTTCCTCCCGGTGTACTGGTCCCATCCGGCTTCCTGGAGTCCGGGACCGATTCGCCTGAGTGTACTGATAACCTATGTTGATCCTTGAACAAAGCATTTTAGGGAACGGCGCATACCGTGTCAAGGGATATGATGCAGAACGGTTGGCCGCTTTCATATCGCATGTACCGTGGCTTCGCGCTGCTTCAGGCCGGATTGGCCGGTCCGGACGTATGGTACGTTTGCGAGTCCGGGGCAATATGTTAGAAGAAAGTCGCCGGTCCGGATGTATTCATAAATAGTACAGGCTGATCTGCCTATGCCGCGTCTCCGGCCGCGGCAACATTAAGGGTTGTTCCGATCACGCGGCAGGCATATATTCGACATCGAAACATGCCGCCCGCAGCGTACGGCGGGGTGTATTCGAGCCCGGCGGCCGATCTTCACAGCCGCTTTCATCTCTTTCAGGGAGACGATTCATGTTGAACGGTATCAACGAAACGGCCAGGACCGGCGTATCCCGCCGCCGGTTTCTCACGGGCGCACTGGCGACCGGCGCCGCGCTGACGCTGGCCGATCGCCTCGCCCTGGCCCAGACCATGGCATCAGGCGGCCTTACCGCCAAGGACATACACGGGATCGGCGTCGAACCGGGTCTCGTCCGCATGGCGCTGAATGAAAACCCCATCGGACCGTCCCCGCGGGCCTTGCAGGCCATCGCCGAGAACATGTTCAAGATCAACCGGTATTCCTTCGGCGGCGGCGACATCTTCGGCGCGCTGGCCGAATTCGACGGCATCGAACTGCCGCCTCCTCGCGAACTGCCGCCCGGCATGCGTGGCATGGGCGGGGGAGGAGGATTCCGCTTCAGGAGGCAAACACCCTTCTTCATCACGGCGGGATCCGGCGCGCTGCTTACCCAGATCGCGCTGGCCTACCTGAGCAAGGGCGGTACCGAGGTGATCGAGGCGGACATGGGGTACGGCGACGTTTCGCGTGACGCCGAGGACTACCAGGAAGCGGGCCTCGACGTAAACATCATCCGCACGCCCGTGAAGGACCACAAGCACGACCTGGACGCCATGCTCGCGGCGATCACGCCGAAGACCTCCGTGGTGGTCATCACCAATCCGAACAATCCGACCGGTACGCTGCTGTCTTTCGAAGAGACGGAGAAATTCGTTGCCGCCGTGCCCTCGAATGTACTCGTGGTCATCGACGAGGCTTACATTCATTTCGTCAAGGATCCCCAATACAGGACCGCGGCGTCCCTCGCTACGAAGCATGACAACGTGATTGTCACCCGGACCTTCTCCAAGGTCTTCGGCATGCCGGGCATGCGGCTCGGATACGGAATCTGCAGCCAGGCCATCCAGGAGAAACTCCGGTTCTACAGCACGGGCCGCGCCAACGCCCTGGCCTACGCCGCGGGCGAGGCGTCGCTGAAGGACAGGAACCACTACAACCGTTCCCGGGCCGTGGTTCAGCACTTCCGGGACCGGCTGGAAGACGAGTTTACGAAGATGGGACTGGAATACATCCCGTCCGAAAGCAATTTCATGATGGTCGACCTGGGCAAGCCATCGATGAACATCATGCGGGAGATGTTCCGCAAGGGCGTCATGGTTACGAACCGGCGCAGGCAGCAGATGCCCACGTGGATCCGCGTATCCTCCGGCGACGAGCGGGAGACGGAAGTCTTCCTCAACGTGCTGAAAGAAGCGCTGGGCAAGACCAGCTAGCAGCACGGGGCCGCCAATGTCGCTCATCCGCCTGCCCCTGTTCGTTACCTGGGGCCTGGTCGTCCTGTGGTTCCTGCTGGACGTCACGAACCTCGTGGCGGGCGGACCCTTCAGTATCAACTGGACCATTCCGGCCGCCGCCGCCTGGCTCTCGGTCATCTGTCTCCGCGCGGGCAGGGGTTACGGCGGATTTCTTTCCGCGGCACTGATCTATACGGCGGGCGTCCGCCTGCTGGTCATACTGCTGGCGATACTGGGCAAGACGGCCGGGCTCGAAGGCGAGTATTTCACCTGGGGACGCAGCGCGCTGTTCGGCCTGGTCATTCCCCACGTCGTCCTGTGGCCGGTCGTCACCTTCATTGCGGGCACGCTGATCTGGCCGGTTCTGGCCCTGGCCATGCGCCGGAGACAGGTCTCGTACCGGGGCGCTGCCATGGGCGTTGTGGTTATTCTTCTTATCGTCTTCATCGGCCTGCCATACCTCATATCGACCCTGTACACCGGCGGCGTGGGGCCTCGTCGCAAGGCGCAGAACACGCCTGCGGACTATGGGCTGGCCTACGAAGACTTGACGCTGACCACGACCGACGGTGTGAAGCTGGCCGCCTGGTACATCCCGAACGACACCGGCCGGGGCACGGTCATCTACTGCCATGGCCACACCAATCACCGGGGCCAGATGCTCGACCAGGCCGCCTTTCTTCACGAAAACGGGTTCAGCGGGCTCCTGATCGACTTCCGCCGCCACGGGGACAGTGACGGCGATTTGACCACATTCGGTTATTATGAATGGCGCGACGTGCAGGCGGCCCTGAGGTACGCGGTCGACGAGCGGGGCGAAGAGGGACCGGTCATCCTGTGGGGCATTTCCATGGGCGCGGCCACCGCGCTGCTCACGGCGGCGGAAGAGTCCGAGATCGACGCCGTCATCGCCGAGAGCAGCTTCTACGCGGCCTCCGAAACGCTGCGCGGCGACCTGAGCCGGATGTTCGGCCTGCCCACGGTACCCTTCGGGTTTCTGACGGGTACCATCACGGAACTCCGCGTGGGCATCAAGATTGATTCTCTGGACCTCGGCCGGGCAGTATCCGGCCTGGGGGACACGGCCGTGCTCCTCGTGGGCGGCACGGCGGACCGTCGTATGCCGCTGTCGAACAACGAGCGGCTGTACGATCAGGTCCCCGGCGCGAAGAAGGAGAACTACGTCGTTGAGGGAGGCACCCACGGCGACATTTGGGAAATGGCGCGGGACGAATACGGGGACAGGGTCCTGGCATTCCTGAAGAGGTCGGGGTTTCCCGATCACCCGGAGCCGTCCGCCGGAGATGGGGATTCCGAAGAGATCACCAGATAGAGAAAAGGGGAACAGGCGTGAAAGATCCCGTGTTTCGACCCCTGTCGACCTACCAGGAATACCCGCCCGATGAGATGGAGCGGCGGGCGGAAGCATTCTACCGGGCGCTTAGCCGGCGGCGCACGGTCCGTGATTTCTCCGACCGGCCCGTGCCGAAGTCGATCGTCGATAACTGCCTGCTGGCGGCCGGAACGGCGCCCAGCGGCGCGAACATGCAGCCGTGGCATTTCGCCGCGGTGTCCGATCCGGAGATCAAAGCGAAAATCCGCGTCGCCGCCGAGCGGGAGGAGCGACAGTTCTACCGCGAGAAAGCGCCGCAGGAATGGCTCGACGCCCTGGCTCCGCTGGGAACCGACGAACACAAGCTTTTCCTTGAAACAGCCCCGTGGCTGATCGCGATCTTCGTCCAGCGCCACGGCGTGCTGCCCGACGGCCGGAGCGTCAAGCACTATTACGCCCTGGAATCGGTGGGTATCGCCACGGGGATGCTGATCGCGGCGGT
Source organism: Gemmatimonadota bacterium (assembly GCA_026706345.1). Classification (NCBI taxonomy): domain Bacteria; kingdom Pseudomonadati; phylum Gemmatimonadota; species Gemmatimonadota bacterium. The sequence continues at coordinate 39,334 of JAPOYX010000232.1, forward strand.
GCATCAGGCCGGCCTGGCGTCGCTCACCCACACGCCGAGTCCCATGAATTTCCTGAACCGCCTGCTCGGCAGGCCGGCCAATGAGCGTCCCTTTCTGCTCCTGGTCGTCGGCTACCCGGCGGATGACGCGGAAGTGCCGGTAATCACGAAGAAGCCGCTCGAGGACATTGCCTCGTTTGTTTGAGGCGGACGCGGCGAGGACGAAGGATAGAGGAGGTCGCATGCGCGGGTCGATCGTGCCGGTGGTAACACCTTTCAAGAACGGGTCGCTGGACCTGGCCGGCCTGGCCGGTCTGGTCGAATGGCAGATCCGGAGCGGGTCCCATGGCGTATCGGTGCAGGGGACGACGGGCGAACCGGGCTCGCTGTCCCTCGAGGAGCGCAAGGAAGTGATCCGCGCCGCGGCCGCTGCGGTGGACGGAAGGGTGCCCTTCGTACCGGGCAGCGCGTCCACCAACCACGAGGAGTCCATCGAACTCTCCCGCTTCGCCCAGTCCATGGGCGCCGACGCCCTGCTCTTCATCGCGCCGTACTACAGCCGGCCCGGCCAGGAAGGCATTTACCGTCATTTCGACGCATTGGCCAAATCCGTCGACTTGCCGGTTATCCTGTACAACATCCCCGGGCGCACAGCCGTCAACATCGAAATCGATACCGTGGCGCGGCTGAAGGAGGCCAACGACAATCTCATCGGCGTCAAGGAGTCGAACAAGGATTTCGAGCATATCAACCGGCTCCTGCACCGTATGGGCAGGGACTTCCTCGTATACTCCGGGATCGAACTGCTTTGCTATCCGATTCTCGCCATCGGCGGGGCGGGATTCGTGAGTGCCACGGGGAATCTGATGCCGGCGGAAGTGGCACGGCTGTACGACCTGGTACAGGAAGGGAGATGGCTGGACGCGCGCGAACTCCACTACCACATGATGACGCTCAACGACGCCGTGTTCATGGAGATCAACCCCGTGCCGGTCAAGACGGCCCTGGGCATGATGGGAAAAATCAGCCCGGAGGTCAGGCTGCCCCTGGCCCCGTTATCGGAAGGGAACCACGAAAAGCTGCGCGGGATCCTGGAGGACTACGGGCTTATCAGCTAGCCGGCCGTGGCCGTGTACCGGCCATCGGATCGCCGGAACATGCTTTCGCCGGGTCGTGCGTTGGTTCGGACCGACCCCTTGCTCACGAAGTTCACTTGCCGGGACGATCATGCCGGTTACGCCCTACCGTCTGCACTACAACGAGAACCCGCTCGGTCCCTCTCCGTTGGTGATGGACCGGATCAGGTCCCACCTGGCCGGACTCAGTCTGTATCCGCCCAGGGACGATGAAGTGCTGAGAACCCGCCTCGCGGAGTTCTACGGCAGAGGCGTGACGCCTGCGCACCTGTTCTCGACTTACAGTGGCTCCGAAGCCCTGGATCTCATCGCGCGGGTATACCTGGAACCGGGCGACGAGGTCATCGTTTGCGGTCCGACATTCCACGTTTACGCCCGGACGGCCGCGTGGCAGGGCGCGAAGGTCGTCGACGCGCCGCTCGACAACGAGGATTTCAGTGTCCGGATCGACGCGGTCATGCAGGCGGTGACGGACCGGACGCGCCTGGTATACCTGGGCAATCCCAACAATCCGACGGGTTCCATCGTTACGCGGGACGACATGGAACGGCTTCACCGGAGTCTGCCGCGCGACGTCACCGTCGTATCCGACGAGGTATACCACCACTTCGCGACCCATACGGATTATCCGGATACGCCCGCAGATGCCGTAGCCGGGCGCAACGTGATCGTACTGCACTCTTTTTCGAAGGTCTACGGACTGGCGGGTCTTCGCGTCGGTGTGGCCATATCCCGTCCCGATATCATCGAACGCCTGGCGAGGCTTCGCAGGACGTTTCACCTGGGTTCGCTCGAGATGGAGGCGGCTGTCGCGGCCATCGGGGACCAGGACCACGTGGCACGGTCCGTGGCGCTGGCGGAGCGCGGCAAGAAGTGGCTTTACGCCGCCTTCGATCGATTGAAACTCACCTACTGGCCGAGTGAAGGCAACTTCATTCTGTTCCGCACGCCGGTCCCGGCCGATGACCTTGCGGCGCGCATGGCCGACCGGGGTATTCTCGTGGGTTCGGGCAGCCGTTTCGGCCTGACGCACAGCATCCGGGTCAGCGTCGGGCTCCCGGAGGCAAACCAGGCCTTCGTATCGGCGCTGGAGGGAATTCTGATCGACACAGGCAGGCCGTGAAGACCGACGGACGCTGACTTTCGACCGGCAACTGGTGCAGACTTTCGGTCGACGACCGGTGCAGACCTTCGACCGGCAACTGGTGCAGACTTTTGGTCGACGACCGCCGACGTCAGATATCTTAGATATCACTGAGCAGTAAACTGAGTTACAGTACGAAGGGAAACGCATGTCACAGGCTGCATTGCTGGAACGGGCCGAACGGGTCCTGGTCGGCGGATCAAACGGGGAATTCCGCCTCCCGCCGGAAGCCAACCTGGTAGTTTCCCACGGCGAGGGCGTGACGATTCACGACACCGCGGGAAGAGCGTACATCGACTTTCTCCTGGGCTCCGGTCCGATGATCCTGGGCCACGGCCATCCCGATGTGGTGGAGGCGGTGACCCGCCAGGTCTCGCGGGGAACGACGTTCATGGCCCTCAACGAGCCGGCTATCGAGCTGGCCGAAAGGGTAGTCGAGGCCGCCCCCTGCGGAGAGAAGATCCGCCTGGTGGTCACCGGTTCCGAATCGATCCAGTTCGCCCTGCGGGCCGCCCGGTCGTTCACGGGGAAGGACCGCTACCTCCGTTTCGAAGGGGGCTGGCACGGGGTGAGCGATTCTGCGTTGCATGGAGCCCGGACGCTGCATCCCGGCGCCTATCCCGCCACGGCGCCGGACGGCGGCGGCATTCCGAGGAGTTGGTCGGCCGACGTGCTGGCCACGCCCTTCAACGACGTGGACCAGGCCGTGGAGGTGGTGGAAAAACACAAGGGCGAGCTCGCCGCGATACTCATCGAGCCCCTGCAACGGTGCATCCTCCCCCGGCCGGGGTTCTTCGACGCGATGCGCGAACTGGCCACGCGCCACGGCATCGTCCTCATCTTCGACGAGATCGTCACGGGGTTCCGCATGGCCTGGGGCGGCGCCCAGGAACGCTACGGCGTGACGCCGGACCTGGCGGTCTACGGAAAGACCATCAGCGGCGGCTATCCCATGGCCGCCATCTGCGGACGCGCCGACGTGATGGACGTCATGGACGGCTGGCGACCGGCGGACGATCCGAGGCGGATCATCGTATCCGGCACCTTCAACGGCTATCCCGTCGGCGCCGTCGCCGGCCTGGCCACCCTTGACGTGCTGGAACGGCCGGGGATATACGAACGGCTCTTCGCCATGGGCGGTCGCATAACCCGGGAGATCACGGCCATGGGCGACCGCCATTCGATCCCCCTGCTCGTCGGCGGCGAAGGCCCCGTGCTCCAGGTGCTGTTCACGGACGAGCGGGAGATCATCGACTACGGGTCCATGTTCCGCGCCGACAAGCAGAAGGCCTTCGTCTTCGGCGTCGAGATGATCAAGCGCGGCCTCTTCGTGAGTCCCTATGAGAAGATCTACCTGTCCCTCGCGCACACGGACGCCCACATCGACCGGCTTCTGCAGTCGGCCGAAGAGGTGCTGCGGGACGTAATCGCGAAAATGGATTGAACGGGCGCAGTCGCGGCCGGCCGATACGTGGAACGGCAGCGCGGACAATAACAACTACCGATGGAACCGCCGCGCTCGTCGTGCGTGACGGGCACCGCGGGCCCTGGTGGACCGCAGAAATCACTGAAGGAGCAAACCCATGAAAAACGTCCTCCTCCTGGGCGCCTCCGGCAACATCGCGCCGTTTATCATCCCCGGCCTCGAGCAACACTACAACCTGCGCCTGGCCGATATCCGTCCCCATCCACACGGCAAACCCACCATGCACGTGGACATGGGCGACTACGGGCAGGTGCTGGAAGCCGCCCGCGGCATGGACGCGATCATGAACTGGACCGTGGTCCGGCAGGACCCCGTGGCGAGTTTCGCCGTGTCCGTCCGGGGCGCCTGGCACGTGATGAAGGCGGCGGCGGAACTTGGCATTTCGAAAATCCTGCACACGGGCCCGGAGATCATCATCCCCGGCTACTTCCACGACCACGACATCGGCGATGTTCCCCAGGCGCCGGGCACGGCCTACTATATGCTGACCAAGCACCTGGCCATGGAGATCTGCAGGATCTACGCCCGCAAGTACCGGATACACACCGTATGCTATCAGTTCAACGGACTGGGGCCCATGCCCGAAGAGCAGGTGAGGAATACCGACCATCCGCCCTTCACCATCGTCTACGACGACCTGGTAGAGGCCTGCCGGCTGGCCCTGGAAATCGACGAAGTACCGGACTATTTCCAGGCCTTCAACATGGGCAGCTACCTGCAGCAGGGCAAATACACCATCGACAAGGCCCGGCGCATCCTCGGCTACGAACCCCGGACCAACCCCCAGCGGTTCTTCAAACGGCCGGTGACGGCGGGATGAGGCAGCCGGTCTCTCCGACGGCGTATATGCAAACGGCGTATATGCAAACGGCGTATATGCAAACGGCGTATATACAAAGTAGATACGAACGGATCCACTTGCATGCATGAAGATCACGCGGTTCGAGATCCCCATGATGTCCGTGCATAAAATTCGAAAAATCAACAAGTTATGCGTTTTTCTTCTGTTGTGTGGAACCGTGCCCGTCGCCTGTGCCGCGGAACCGGACCCCTCGGCTTCGCCGGCCGCCCAGGCCGCCAGGCCGATCCGCCCGGTCGTACCGGACACGTCCTGGACACCGCCGCGTCCCCGCTCCGTCCACGAGCGGCAGGACGAGCGGAACCGCATGGTCGAGGAGATCCTGCACAAGTCTCCCATGGTCACGGACGGGGCCGTGCTCCGGGCCATGTTGGACGCGCCCCGCCACGTGTTCGTCCACGAACAGACGCGGCGCATCGCCTACGAGGATACGCCCCTGTCCATCGGGCTCGGGCAGACCATCTCCCAGCCTTACATCGTGGCGTACATGACCGAGTTGCTCGAAATCGATCCGACGTCGAAGGTACTGGAGATCGGCACCGGATCGGGTTACCAGGCCGCGGTGCTTGCCCACCTTACGCCCCACGTGTACACCATGGAGATCATCGAACCCCTGCTGGATCGAGCCCGCGGCCTGCTCGCCGAGGAGGGCTATGACGCGATTCAGACGCGTCACGGCGACGGCTACTATGGCTGGCCGGAGGCGGGCCCCTTCGACGCCATCATCGTCACCTGCGCGGCCGGCCATCTTCCGCCACTCCTGTGGTCCCAGCTCAAGCCCGGCGGCCGTATCGTCATTCCCATCGGCGAGATGACGGGCGTGCAGCGGCTCGTCGTAGTACGCAAGACGGCGGGCGGAAAACGAACCTCCCGCACCGTCATGTCCGTGCGCTTCGTGCCCATGACCGGCCAGGCTGAACAGTGACACCGCGAACCGAAAACCCGAATACGCCTGAGGGTTTGTCGACAAATTACCTCGTTCAGGCTGCCGGCCTCGTGTCCTGCGGCGTCATCGCTTTCGAAATCGGGCTCATACGCGTGCTGCAGTACGCGAGCTGGTACCATTTCGCCTTCCTCGTCATCACCATCGCCCTGCTCGGCTTCGGCATGAGCGGCACCATCCTGTCGCTGTGGCGCGGCTACCTCCTCCGGCACAGGCAAACAGTCCTTCCGGTCCTGGCTCTGCTTACGGCAGTCTCCATTCCTCTCATGCTTCAGGCCGCGCAGCTTCTGCCCGTGACCGGCCGTTTCCTGCCCGGCCTGGTCGTCGGGCAACTGGCCTGGTGGGTGGGGTACTGGGCCCTGCTGACCGTTCCCTTCGCCCTGGGTGCCACGGTCATAGGACTGGCCCTGATGTCCGCCGGGAAACGGCTGACCGCGGTCTACGCGTCGAACCTCATCGGCAGCGCCACCGGCGCGGTCGGAGTGACCATCGTCATGTACTTCGTGGAACCCGCCTGGCTGGGTTGCGTGACCGGGGCCGTAGTTCTGGCCGCGGCATGGCGCATCGACCGGCGGGCCTTGAGCGCCGGACTGGTTTGCGCGGGTGTGCTTGCCGGTGCACTGCTGGTGCTGCTCGATCCGCCTTCCATCCGCGTAGACGACGACAAATACCTCGCCTACGTGGACCGGGTCGAGGCGGGCGGCCAGGCCGACCAGCTGGCCCGTGCCTTCGGTCCGTCGGGGGTCGTGGAGGTATTCGGCAGCGATACCTTTCACGACATGGCCTTCATGACCGACGATCGCGTGCCGCCGTCCATGGCGTCCATCGTCGTGGACGGCCACCAGGCAGGGTCCCTGTTGAGGATCGACGACGCGGACCAGGCTGAAGCCCTGGACGGCACGCTCATGGCCCTCCCCTACGGCCTGGTTCCATCCAGCCCCAGGGTTCTGCTGCTGGACGAGGTCGGCGGCGGCAACATATGGCTGGCCCGACGGAAGGGCGCGTCCTCGGTGGACATCGCGCAGTCGAACCGGGTCCTGCTGGACCTCCTGGCCGGACCATTGGAGGATGAAGGCGGCGTGGTATTCGGTCTGCCGGGCGTTGCGCTCCATCTGGTGGAATCGCGGGCGTTCCTCGAAGGAACGGCGGAAACCTTCGATCTCATTCAACTGGCGGGCATGGAATCCTGGTCGGCGGCCGCGGGAGGCCTGGAAGGACTTAACCAGGATCATCTCATGACGGTGGAGGGCGTGGCGGCCGCCCTGCGGCGTCTGTCACCGGATGGCATCCTCCACGTATCCCGCGGCATACAACTGCCGCCCCGGGACAACGCGAAGATCGCGGCGACGATCATTGCCGCCCTCGAACAGTCGGGGATCGCCCGGTCTTTCTGGTCCGCCCGGCCAGCCCGACCGGGCCCGCACATCGCCATGGTCCGGGATTTCCTCGGCGTCTGCACCATGGTCAGGTCCAGGCCCTGGCGGGAAGCGGAGATCCGTCGGCTGCGGGACCTGATCGCGGAGAGGAATCTGACCCCGGTGTACTTCGAGGGGATAACGGACGGCGAACTGAACCGGCCCGACGAACTGCCCGGTCCACCGGGCGAAGAAGGCGACTACCTGTACCATGCGATGCTTTCCCTGTTGTCCGGGGACGCGGACGAAACCGCGGGTTTTTTTAACGAGTGGCCCTTCGACGTCCGGCCGGCCACCGACGACCGCCCCTTTTTCGGCAACTTCGGCAAGCTGGCCGCCCTGCCCGAATTCAGGCGGGTATACGGGGCTGGCTGGCTGCTGCGGTCGGAACTGGCCTTTCTCTTCGTCCTGGCCGCGGCGGCCGTCGTGTCGTTCACGGGTCTGGTGCTGATCCTCCTGCCCTTCGGTTTTCGCTCCGATATTCGTCGGGCGTCCGGCCGGTTGACCGCCGCGGTATACTTTCTGGCCGTCGGACTGGCCTACCTGGTGTTGGAAATCGCTTTTCTGTCCGGATTCCAGCGTCTCCTGGGCGATCCCGTGATCGGCGGAGCGGCCACCGTGGGGGGCTTTCTTCTCTGCTCGGGCCTGGGCAGCCTGGCGGCGAACCGCATTGCCGTGCTGCCCGGGGTTTCGCTGGCCAGGCTGGCTCTCGTGCCGGCGGTAATGGCTATACCGGTGTTCACCGGCCTGATCCTTCTCACCCTGTACGGGGGCGCCTGGCCCCTGGCGCTCCGCCTCGCCGCGGCACTCTTCCTCATTGCGCCCCTGGCCTTCGCCATGGGCCTGCCTTTTCCCCTCGGACTGCAAAGGTTCGGAAAGCGGTCCGCCGCCCTGGTCCCCTGGGCCTGGTGCGTCAACGGGTGCGCCTCCGTCCTGGCCTCGCCGCTGGCGATGATTATCGCCATGCAGTGGGGTTTTACGCTGACGGCCGCGGCCGCGGCGGCCTGCTACGTCGTCGCGGGGTGTGCCGCGGCAAGAGGGGCTTCGCCCCCTCCTCCAGCACAGCGGTCCGGATCCCGCTAAATCGGGCCGACGACGCGCTCAGCGCACGCGGCCGATCACGGCGGTCTGGTCGTCGAACTGTTCCGCGCCCAGAGAGAAGTCGCGTACGGAGGCGAGGATCCGGTCCAGGATGTCCTCGCTGGGCCTGTTGCGGTTTCGCGACAGGACCTGCCGGAGGCGCGCTTCCCCGAAATCTTCATCCTTCGTGTTGAGCGCATCCGTAATGCCGTCGGTATAGACCGCGAAAAGATCCCCCGGATCGACGCGGATGGAGGACTCTTCGAATTCCACTTCCGGAAACAGCCCGATCGGACAACCGCCGTTTTCGAGCAGCGTGATATCATCGCGGCCTTCGCGAAGGAGCAGGGGCGGGTTGTGCCCGGCGCAGCAGTAATTCAGCCGGGATGTTTCTGCGTGGAAAGTGCAGATGAAAAGCGTGGCGAAACGCTCCGGCGCCGTGCTGTGGCACAGATAGACGTTGAGGCGGGACATCAGCCTGGACAGCCGTTCCGGGCTTCCCTCCAGCGCCGGGTCCAGCGCCTGGGATCGCAGGGACGCCTGCAGTCCGGCCATCATGAGCGCCGCCGAAATGCCCTTGCCCGAGATGTCGCCGACTACGATGTCCAGCGTTCGATTCCGGTGTTCGATGAAGTCATAGTAGTCGCCGCTGACCGTGCGGGCGGGTATCCAGGCGCCGGCCAGTTCGAGGGGGCCCCGCTGCGGCGGTACGTTGGGTATGAAACGGGCCTGCACCTCCCGGGCCATGGACAGTTCCGTTTCGATACGCTCTTTTTCTCTTTCCTCATTCATCAGCATCTCGATGCTCTGCGCCATGGTGTTGAAGGAGCGGCTGAGTTCGCCGAGTTGATCCCGCGTTTTTTCTTCCACGCGAAAGTCCATCCTGCCGGAGCGAATGGCTTCCGTTCCCTCGTACAGCCCGCGCACCGCCGTGGTGATCCGTCGCGAAACGAGCAGCCCGATCATGAAGGATACCAGTTCGAAGCAGACAAATACCGCGCATAAGATGATGACTATGTAAAACAGTTCGGGCAGACCGGTCAGCAGCATGTCTGCACTGGCGGTGGCTTCGAATAGATGTATCGGGTCCAGATTCAGGCCCAGGATCATCAGGTTGTTTATGCCATGCTGCCAGGATCTGGCGGGGAAGACAAAGAACCAGGGTACCTGAAGCGTACCCAGTCCAAGCGGCAACTGGCGCCATTCTTCGGTCGAGGGAGGAGGCTCCACGGAGGAGAACTCCTCTAGATTTCCAGGTCCGGACTGAAACGAGACCTGCGCGCCTAAGTCTTCCCATATCTTCGTCCGGTAGTCTTCCCCCAGAGGCATGGAAGCGAGGACGTAGAGACTTCGGTCACGGAATCCGATCACGCCGCCGGCGCGAAAGGACAGCGGGGAACGGCCGTCAGGCAGGCCGGTCGGCAGGCTGTCATAGACCATGTCGGCGAAATGGTCCTCCCGGAGCAACCAGTCCGGGTGTGGCTCCAGCGAATTGTAAGGCGGAGTTGCATGCACAGGACGGCCATCCTCGAATACGCTGATCGACAGGCCGGAAAGGTCCGGATTGTTCCGTACGATCTCGTCCACGATCCCGGCCAATGGCTGTCTGTCGTCCGAAGCCGTTCTCAGCAGGGCCAATTGTATCTCGAGCGGGAGGTGATCAAGCCGATCGGTCGTCTCTTCGATATGGCGGGCGACCAGGTTGGTACCCAGGGTTCCGATCCAGAGCCATCCGATGAGCAGGCTGACCAGAGAAGCGATGCAAAGGGGAGCGAGGCCGACGAAAATGAACGACACGAGCAGGCGGTTCCGGACTTTCCAAAGCAGACGGTTCCGAAGCCAGGAGAACGTCTTCCAGGTGTAGTAGATGGCGCTGACGGCCAGGAGGGTGATCGCCAGTACGAACACGACGAACCAGGTGAACAGAAAGGACGCCGCCGCCATGATCAGTCCCGCATAGGCGCAACGCTTCATCCACGTATCGGGGGCCAGCCGCTTCAACGTCCGGCGGAGGATATGCCCGAATCGTGCGTTTTGTAGTATTTCGCCCTTCATGAGCAGGTACTCCCGGGGAGATGGCCGGCGGCCGTCTCCCCTCGGTTCTGTAAAGCGACGCCGTAGCCTTCATGGCGAACTCGACGGCAATGCGTCAATGCCGGTCGACCCTGGGCTCGATGGGCAGTTCGCGGAACTCCCGGATCAGGGCGGCCAGTTCTTCTGCCGCCGCCCGGTAGAGCTTTTCACCCTTCTCCACCGTGGCCACGGTAGCGTCGCCGATGACGCCGGACTCGGTGATCCGGGACCACTGGTCCATCATGCGGAGGGGAGAGGCCCCCTTGCCACGGATCCAGCCGCGCCAGTAGTACTTCGACACGGGGATCTTCACCTCGCGCACCGCCTTGTCCATCTGGATGGCGTCGTCGTTGAGGTAGCGGTAGACCGAGGTCTCGATCTCGTCCGCGTGGGACTGCAGTTCGGAGTCGCCGATCTCCCACAACGTGGACTGGGCCATGCTCCACCAGTTGAGCGTCCCGCAGTGGGCGTCCGTTTCGATGACCGTCCGCCGCGACGCCGTTTCGAGGATGGTGGCGTTGGAGCCGTGGCCGTTGACGATGAGGATCTTCCGGAATCCGTGGTGGGCCACGCTCCGGGTGATGTCCACGACGAAATCCTGCAGGTGGTCGTCCCGCACCGTGATCGTCCCGGGGAAGTCCATGTGGTGGTCTTCGAAGCCGTAGGGCAGGGCCGGCAGGATCAGCACCTCGTCCGGAATGAGCTTCGCGGCGCCTTCGCACACGCTGCTCACCAGGAAGGTGTCCACGTCCATGGGCATGTGGTAGCCGTGGTCTTCCGTGGAACCGACGGGCAGGATGACGGCGGGCTGTTCCTTGACTTTTTCTTTCAGCTCGACCCAGGTGTAGTGATCGTAGCGGTAGGGGAGGGGCGGGCCTTTCATAGCTGCTCCTTCAGTAGTGCGCTTTCCGTAAGTCTGGAACGTTGTTCGGGACTCGGCCAGGACCGTCCGTGTCACGCGCTCATACGCGGTATGACTTCGTTCACGAAGAGGTCCATGCTGTGGAGCCAGGAATCTTTGTCGTCCCAGTCGTACCCCATGAGGATCAGCGTGCCGAAATCGCCGGTCTCCTCACGCATCAGGTCCAGCCGGCGGACCACCTCGTCCACGTCTCCGTGGATGATCTGTTCCGTCATCAGGTAGTCCAGGTCGCATTCCGAATCGGGCATGTCCGGGTCCCGCTTGAGCATCTTCCGGCCCAGGCCCTGGTCGAAGAGGCCGCCGAGGTATTCGAAGCCCTTTCCCAGGGAGTTGGTGCGCACTTTCGCTGCCGCTTCTTCCTTGCTGTCGGCGAGGAAGATGCTGCGGCAGACGCGCCAGTCGTTGCGGTCGGGCGTCCGTCCGGCGCCCAGGGCCGCCTGCTCATACACCCGCCAGTTGTCGGCCACCACGTTGCTCGTGGATATGTTGGCGCTGATCGGATACCAGCCCTTCTCGCCGGCGGTCTTCATGGTGGAGGAGTTCATGCTCATCCCCGGTGCGCAGATGGGCGGGTGGGGCCGCTGCAGCGGCTTGTGGATGTAGCCGATCAGCGTGTCGTGGTCCACGTTTTCTTCCAGGTCGATCTCCCAGAAGCGGCCCTTCAGGTGATAGGGCGGGTCCTGGCTCCAGATCTGCAGGATCATCTCGGCCGATTCGACGGCCATGGCGCTGTTGAGCTTCGGATCGATCTTGTAGAGTTCGAGGTCGGACGTCACGCTGCCCGGACCGAAGCACAGGTTGAGACGCCCGTGGGAGAGCTGGTCCATGAAGGCCAGCCGGCTGGCCACGTGGGCCGGATGGTGATAGGGCAGGCAGGTGGGCGCCGTGCCGAGCCGGATGGTGTGGGTCATGGCCAGGGCCTTGCCGATGAAGGCCTCGGGCAGGACGATGTTCTCGTACTTCATGGTGTGGTGTTCGCCGATCCAGAACTCGGTGAAACCCAGTTCCTCGCAGCGCACGATCAGCTCCAGGTCCTCGTCGTGACACTGCGCCGCCGGTTTGACCGGGTCGTGGAAGGGCATGATGAACATCCCGTATTTCATGTTTTTCTCCAGTGTAGTGTTGGTGGCGCCTCGTTCCCGCCTTTTGCGGGGAAGCCAGCCGTGTTTTCGGCGCCAGCTTTCTGTTCATTCACGCGAAAACCGCCCGCCGTAGTCAGGCGTAGCCCAGCGACCGGTTGAACCTCGGCATGACTTCGTTCGCGAAGAGCTCGAGGCAGTTGATCCAGGCCGCCCTGTCGTCCCAGTCGTGGGCGGTCATGATGAAGGTGCCGAATTCGCCCGTCTCCTCCATCATGCGGTGCAGCTGCCGCACGCACTCGTCGGGGTCGCCGGCGATGACCTGCTCGTCCATCATGTAGTCCAGCGTGCACTCCGAGTCGGGCATGTCCGGGTCCCGCTTCCACAGCCCCCGTCCCGGTCCCAGGTCGGTGAGCTGCATGATGTAGTCCAGGCACTTGCCCAGGGAGTTGTTCCGGGCATGTTCGCGGGCTTCCTTCGTCGTCTCCGCCACGAAGATGTTGCGGGAGATCTTCCACTTGCGCCTGTCCGGTTCCTGGTCCGCTGACCGGGCGCCGTCGGCGTAGGTCTCCCAGTGGTTCGCCAGGACGTTGGCCGCGACCATGTGGTGGCTGAAGGGAGAATAGCCCTTCTGTCCCGCGATGCGGGTCCCGGCCGAATCCCGCATGATCACCGGGACAGACAGAGGAGGATGGGGCTTCTGCAGGGGCTTCAGGTAAACCCCCATGCCCAGGTCTTCGCGGACTTCCCGGCCCACGTGCATCTGCCAGAAACGTCCGTTGATGTCGTAGGGTGGATCGGTCGTCCACAGGGTCATGATCATCTGGATCGCCTCGCCCACCATGGCGCCGGAGTCCTCGGGGCGGATCCCGTACATCTCCATGTCGGTCGGGATGGCGCCGGGACCGAAACAGATGTTCAACCGGCCGTGGGAGAGGTGATCCAGGAAGGCCAGGCGGCCGGCCACGTGGGCGGGATGGTGGTAGGGCAGGCACACGGGCGCGGCGCCGAGCCGCATGCGGCTGGTGAGTCCCAGGGCCTTGCCGATGAAGATCTCGGGCATGACGATGTTCTCGTAGCTCGACGAGTGGTGCTCACCGATCCAGAACTCGCTGAACCCGAGCTCCTCCGATCGCACCAGCAGTTCCATGTCTTCGTCGTAGCACTGCCCCGGAGGCTTGGTCGGATCATGCACCGGCATGAGGAACATGCCATAGTCGATCATGCTGTTCTCCCTTTTCTCATTGAATTCCGGTCCGGCCCGACTTCGCCTTGATGCCGGGGTTACAGCAGTCCCTGACGGTCACAACAACTCCTGCGGTCACAACAGCCCTTTGCGGCGCTTGTTTTCGATCGTTTGCTCTATGAATTCGGGTCCGCACAGGGCGTCGAATCCGCTGCCGGGAAACCGCGCCGCCCATGCATAGACGGTCCTGATCCGCGCTTCGTCATCGCCGAAGGTGGAGGGTACGGTCCGTACCGCGTCCAGCCCTTCGATGACGGCGTCCGCGATCCGGTTGTAGAGCCGATCCTTCCAGCGGTTCGGCGGCCCGCCTGGACCGCCTGGACCGCCTGGACCGTCCGCCTTCCTCGCTTCCTGGTACCAGGCCATGGCGTTGAACTGGACCTTCTTCGTCCTGGGATAGAAAGAACACATGAGATTCCAGTCGTCGCCTTCCCGTTCCTGGTCTCCGGACGCCCGGAAATCCGACCGCAGGAGGACGGTGGGTATGTCGAGCATCTTGGCCGTCATGAACTCCACCACCGTGCCCGAGTCCAGGTCGGTCCCGTCGAAGTTGAACAGACCCAGGTCGCAGGCCATGACCTGCATGAGGTCCTGGTTCCGTATGTCGACCATCCGGCCCGTGGCCTGTTCGAGGTCCTGGGGCACGACGCAGGCGTAACGTCCCCCGGACCGCCGGTCGACGGCGTCGGCGAGGATGGCGTTGCCGGCCAGATGCTTATGGTCGAACAGATCGCCGGCGAAGTACACGGTGAAAGTGGTCATGGTCAGGCGCGGTCCGCTTACCTTCCGGTATGGCGTTTTCCGATTTCGGCCGCCTCCCGGGACGCGTTGGCGACCATCACGCCCTCGTCGATCATGTCGGTCACGTTGTCAGGCGTCACCCCGTTCAGGAAGGCGACGCCGTTGGCCTTGGAGGCCTTCAGCACGGCGGCCCGCGCGGCGATCATCTCGGGCGGATAGGGTGGATCGTGGCCGTCCGGGTATCCGAAGGACATCCCCATGTCGCCCGGCCCCCATTCGGCGAAGGCGATGCCGGGCACGCGCAGGCTTTCTTCCACATTGGCCAGGGCACGCTGGTTTTCGATCTTGAGGCCGAGCATCAACTCCCCATGCGGGTTCAGAGGCCAGACGTCGGCCTTCTGCACGTAGTCCTGGACGGCGAGTCCCCACGCGCCGGCCGCGAAGCCCTGGCCCCCCGACCCGCGCTGCCCCACTTCGAGTCCGGCTCCCACGCTCTGGGTCTGGAAGGGATACCGGGCGGCTTCCACGAAGGCTCGCACCGCGCCCGGCGTCTCCGCGTGGCAAAGCAGCATCCCGTGCACGCCCAGGGTCAGGAGTTGCTTGACCATCCAGGCGTTCGCCCGCATGACCGCCTCGCTGGTGCCGTTCGTGGGCAGCGTGACGATGATGCAGGGCGTCAGGTGTCCGCCGGACGTGGGCCCCGCATCCACCAGGCCGGTCATGAAAGCCTTGAGACTCGGCAGGTCGAAGAGGCCGTGCTCCATCTCGACGACCAGGTAGTCCTCCCATCGCCCGGAGGCTTCGACGCCCTTTTCGTAACTCAGTTCGCCGGCGCCGCCGTAGTAAATGGGCTGGCCCCGCTTGAGCAGTTCCACGGCACGGTTTACGCTGGGCATTTCGTGGTCCTTTCAGCTTGTCGTCTGTGCGTCAATCCCGATGACCAGCCGCGCTCCTTGCTTCAGCGATCGATGCGCTTCAAGACTGTTCGAAGGGTAGACGATCCAGCAGGCCCGTATCTTCCGCCAGCCCCTTGAGGTTCTCCGCCGCCATGCGCGTGAGCGGCACGCCCTCGCGCCGGGAAACGGCTTCGCTGTCGTGCTCCATCTCGCCGGGGACGTAGGTACGGTCCGCCCCCGCCGCCTTCGGCGCTTCCCGCATCCGACGGACGAGTTCGTCCACCCGGTCGTAGAAGGCATCCACGGGCATCATGGCGCCGGCGTCCACGGCGATGAAATTGTGGCCCTCGTCGCAGGTCGCGTCCGTCACCTTCCCCCAGGACACGATATCCGTGGTGACCCCCGCGCCGGCCAGGACCCCGGCCAGGGACTCCACGAAAAGCGCGAGACCGTATCCCTTGTGGCCGCTGAAGGGCGTCAGGGCCCCGGTGAAGGTGAAGACGCCGGGATCGGTCGTGGGAAGCCCTTCCGCATCGGTGAGCCATCCCTCCGGCAGCGGTTCGCCGCGGGCCTGGTACGAGGCCACCTTGCCCCCCGCCACGGTGCTCATGGCGATGTCCAGTACGATCGGCGGCTGAGACCGGGCCGGGACGGCGTAGGAGAAGGGATTGTTGCCGATCGCCGCGCCACGCCCGCCCGGGATGTTCATGACCACGTCGGTGTTGCTCATGGCGATCCCGATCATGTTCCGTTCAAGGGCCATGAGCGTATAGGCCGACGCCGCGCCGAAGTGATTGCTCCGCCGGACGGTGGTCATGCCGATCCCGCACGCCGCGGCCTTGTCGATGGCCACCGACATGCCGTAGTGCGAAGCCACCATGCCCACGGTCCGGCGGGCGTCGATCCGCGCCCACGCGAGACCCTGGTCCGTGATCTCGGGCGACGCGCCAACGTCGATGCCGCCGTCACGCATCATCCAGACGTAGCGCCGGAGGGAAACCGTGCCGTGGGTGTAGATCCCCCGCATGTCGGTGCGGATCAGCACGTCGGCGGTCAATCGGGCGTCGGCCTCCGACAATCCCGCTTCGACCATCGCCGCCGTGCAGAAATCCGCCAGGGGTTCGGCCGGTGTTCGCAGGACGTAGAGCTTTTCCTGCGTGGATGCCTGGTTGGCGTCGGTGCTCAGTGCCGGTGCCTTTCTAGCCGCCGCGGATTCCGGCGGCGACCCGTTCGAAACCACTGATCAGGTAGCTGTAGTCGCAGTCGACCTGTATCCAGTCGACACCCCGGTCGCTCCAGCGCCGGCCGAAGGCGTATTGCGATCCCATGCCCATGCCGATAGAGAGGCCCGCCTCGTGCCCCACGTCTATGATGCGCTCCATGGCAGTCACGACCTCGTCGTCCTCGAGTCGGCCCAGGGTGCTGATCGAGCCGCTCAGGTCCACGGGGCCGATGACCAGACTGTCCAGGCCGGGTATGGCCGCGATTTCCTCCAGTTCCCGGTAGGCCTCGGCATGTTCGATCTGAACCGAGACGAAGAGGTCCCGGTTCATGTCGTCCACGTAGGCGTCGATGTCCGAGAAGGCCCGACCGTAATTGGAGGGTCGGTGGGGTCCGAATCCCCGGTCTCCCGCGGGCGGGTAACGACAGGCGTCGACCACGTGCCGCACCTCGGCGGCGGAGCGGACCTGCGGGACGACGATGCCGGGAGCGCCGGCGTCGAGGATGGGTTTGACGTGCCCGATGGTACTTGAAGGCACCCGGACCAGCGCGGCGGTGCGCCCCGCCCGCGCAGCCATCAGGTGCCGCGTGACCGACTCCAGGTTCATCGCCGTGTGCTCGGTGTCGATCCAGATGAAATCAGCCGAATCGCACAGCGCCTCGGTTACGGCCGGATCGGTGAAGGTCACGGCCGGGCCGAGACAGAGCTCGCCGCCGGCAAGCCGTTCTCTGAACGCTCTGATTTCCCTGGAAAACAAGTCGTACTCCCTGGGCGGGCCTGGACGGCCTGGACGGTCTAGACGGCGCCTTCCCGCCACGGTCCCCAGATGGCGTAGGTCAGTCCGGGCCGCTGCATGTTGACAAAGAGGGTCTCGCCGTCCGGGCTGAAGGTCGCGCCGGCGAATTCACCCCGGTAGGCGATGCCGGCGACGTCCCGGGCCACGTCGAATACGCGCCCGTCCTTCGTCAGGCCCCGGATGTGCTGTATGCCGTCCCGGTTGTCTTCGCAGATGATAAGTCCGCCGCGGGGACTCACGCAGACGTTGTCGGGCGCGGCCATGAGCGAAGCGTCGGGCGACTCGAACAGGAGGGTCAGCACACCTTCGTCCGGACTCTCGGGGCGGTATTCCCAGACCTGTCCCAGGCGCTCGTCGCCCCCGGTAGTCGCCGTGAAGAAGATGCGGCCGTTGCCGTACCAGCATCCCTCCAGACGGTCGAAGGAGGCGCCGCCCTTGTCCGCCCCTTCCTTGTAGACCAGGTTCCGGTCCAGACCGGCCCCCGCGGGATCGGGGTCTTCGATCTCCACCCAGGACACGGGCAGGGAAGCGCCCATGGTCTGCCCTTTGCGCGTGTCGTACCCGGTCCTGTCCTTGACGGCGAGCATGCGCAGGCGTCCGCCCCGGGCAAGCTCCCCGGGATAATCGGGAATGTACTGGTAGAAACCACTCGGATTCTGGTCTTCGGTTTCGTACACGTAGCCGGTGGCGGGATCGACGGCTATGGCCTCGTGGACGAAGCGTCCCATCTGGGTCAGGGGTTCGGCCGGCACGCTCTCCTCGGCATCGGCCGGCACTTCGAAGCAGTACCCGTGCTCCCTGTCGTATCCGCCCAGGTACTGGAGCCAGCGCGAACTGAAGAACCGGTCCGTCCCCATCGTCGTCTCTTCGCATGTGATCCAGGTGCCCCAGGGCGTGGGGCCGCCGGCGCAGTTGTGGAGCGTCCCGCCCACGCTGACGAAATCGCGGACCAGTTCGCGGGTCCCGGGATCGACGACGAGCGTGGTGACGCCGCCGGGCGCCGTGGGATCGTAAGCCGCGGCCCGGTCGCCGATGGCCTCGACCGGTTTGCCCGTGTTGATTTCGTGGTTGCGCAGGAGCCGGATCATCCCGTCCGCGTCAAAGGCGGCCATGCCGTCGTGGGCGGGCGGCGTGGGATGGCCGTCCGACATGAGGCCGCCCTTCTTGCCGAAGACGGTATAGGAGAATCTCGGCGGCAGCTCGAGCAGGGTTTCCCCCGTGTTTTGTGATGGCACGGGCGACAGGGGTCCGTATCCCCCTTCCCCGCGGGGCGCAACAAGGTGGGCGAACCCGTCGGCCATGGCCCGTGCCCGGCGGGCGATCAAACCCTGCAGCGCCGAGGCGCCGACGGTCAAAGCTCCAACGGATACGGCGGTATTGCGAATGAAGGAACGGCGGGTCAGTCGGGACACGTGCGCAGAACTCCTTTATCATTACCCCGCAACCAGCGGCGAAGCGAAAGATGTGTCGAGCCACTATGGGAATCGATAGGCAATGTAGTCAAGACGGCCCACAAAATCAAGGTGCGTTGCGGGGTATTTCGCATCAAATTTCATCCCAGTTTTATGCATACCAGTCCGGCGACGATCATCAACACCGCGCACACTTTCATCGGGGTGACCCGCTCTTTCAGAAAGACGAATCCCAGCACGGCGCCGAGGACCACGGCGAACTCCCGCAGCGCGACGATGTAGCCCACCTGCCCCATGGTCATGGCAAACAGGATCATCAGGTAAGCCGCGGTGGATCCGACGCCGATCAGGGCCGCGGCACGCCAGGTCTCCGCCAGTTTCCGCCAGAGACGTCCGCGGTCGCGGGCGGCGACCATCGGCGTGACCAGCGCACCGCTCAGCATGAACATGGCGAAGATATAGACGACGGGATGGACGATACTCACGCCCACTTTGTCCACGAGGGAGTAGCTCACGATCGTGGCGCCCACCCCCAGCGCCGAGACGAAGCCGTGCCTTGCGTCCCGCGCGTACATGAGGACAGGTACGCCCAGGGACAGTATGCCGATGCAGATCAGGGCTATGCCGGACACGCCGAAGGGCGTCAGCGATTCACCGAGCAGAAGCCATCCCAGGAAACCCGTGAGACCTATCCCGGAGCCGCGGGCGATGGGGTATACCAGGGAGATCTCGCCGTGTTGGTAGGCCCTGGCCAGCAGCAGGAAGTAAAAGGCATGAATGATTCCCGTAGCCACTATAAACAACCAGCCGTCCGCCATCATCGACAGGAATCCCGCCGTGCCCTGCGAAACGACCACGCCCGCCACGAAAGGAAGAAGCACGAGGCCGCTGACCCACAGGGACCACCAGAACACGGTGAGGTCCCCGGCGTTTCGGCGGGCTACGAAGTTCCAGGTGGCATGCAGTACGGCGGAGAGCAGGACGAAGACGAAGAGTTCAGTGGACATGGATGGATTCCTATATGGATGGAAACCGCCGGGGTGTCAAAGGTATAATGTGTTTGACGCGCGTGAAAGGTCAGGTAACATTCAGAGGATTCCCGTTTCTGCCATCCAGTGGCCCGGGTCGATTCTCCGCTAATAGATTCCTGCGGCCCGGCTTGGAAGAAAGCACCAGAAAGTCGACCCAATGATCATCCACTACATGCTGTCCGCGATCCGGCAAATCGCGAAGAGCAGAGGCGTGTTCGCCGTGAACGTCTTCGGATTCACCCTGAACTTCATCGTGGTGATCTTCGGGCTGAATTATGTCCTTTTCGAATCGTCCTTCGACGACTTTCACGAGAAGGGTGACCGGATTTACCGCGCACTGGTGACCAAACCCGATTTTGACTACACGTTTGCCACGACCTCCAGTCTGCTTGCCCCGACGCTCGCGGAGGCCTATCCGGAAGTAGAATCGGCCGTTCGCATCTACTATAGCCCTTCCATGCCACTGAGTACGTCTCCCGATGAACAAGCTGACTCCGGTGCATTCAAAGTCGCCTACGCTGAACCTGACATGTTCGGCGTGTTCTCTTTCGGGCCCGTTACGCCGGCGACGTTGGCAGAATTCGGCCGGCCGAACACCGCGATCATCAACCGTACCATGGCCGTGAGATTCTTTGGTGATGAGAATCCATTGGGAGGACTGTTGCATTATAGTGACCGGAGGTCGGGATCGGGTTCCGTGGAAGTAGTCGGCGTCATGGATGACGTGCCCCGTAACTCACATCTGCAGCCGGACGCCTTCTTTTCCTTCGCTACGTTACCCGACAATCTGGTCGGCCGGGGCTCCGATCTCGGCTGGATGATGAAACAGTTCCTGACCTACGTACTGCTGATCGACGGCAGGGAAGATACCCTGCGCGGTTTCCTCGCTAAGTTGGAAGCATTCCCTTCCGACTACGTCCCTGGGGATCATTCCGATATATACACCCTCGAACCCATGTCCGAGATCTACTTTTCGCCGCACGCTTTCGGGGGGCAGGTCAAGGGGGATGTCAACTACGTATATTTCGCCTTGGTGTATCTGGTGCTGATATCGTTCATGACGGTGGCGAACTATGTGAACATCAACATCGCCCACCTGGTTCGGCGGTTGAAGGAAATGGGCCTGCGGAAGTCCTTCGGGGCGGGCAAGTCGGCGGTGGTCTGTCAGTTCGTCGTGGAGACCCTGATGAACTGCCTTGTCGCCGTGGCCACCTCGATCGTATGCGTACTGATTTTGCGGGCGAGTGGGATCCCCCTCCTCGAGCATCTTTCGCGCTCCGAGGTCAGCGTGGAGTACATCGGGTTCCTGGGGCTCGCCCTCCTGGTAATTGGACTCGTTTCGGGTATCTGCCCGTCCTTCGTGTTCTACCGGATCAGCCCGGTCGACATGATGGCGAACCGGGTGTCCGGATCCTGGACCGCCAACTCGCTGAGGAAGGGGTTGCTTTTCTTCCAGCTCGCCATATCCGTTGCCTTGCTGTTACTGACCGGCCTTGTCTACAACCAGGTGGCCTACCTGACCGCTAAGTCGCTGGGGTATGAGAAAGAGAACAAGGTCGTGATTCCGGCACCCGTGTCCTCCGGCTGGCACCAGCGGCTTGCCGAGGGTTTCGAAAGAAGTCCCCACGTGGTCAGTGCCGGCTCCTCCAGAGGTCACCCGGGATTCTTCCCCCTGTTGCGGGTCCCTTTAGAAAACAGGGGATCCGAAACCCAGTTGGAGATCGGGGTGCTTGTCATAGGTCGCAACCTCCTGGAGACACTCAAAGTCCCAATGCTTCACGGTAGATACTTGGAAGACGACGAGTTGCCTAATACAGTCCTGTTGAACGAAACTGCCTTCAACTTGGTCGGACTGGACGAGGACGACTTGGGCACCGTGCAGGACATCGTGGGAAGGGTGCGCGTCGTGGGCGTTGTAGCCGATTTCCACATCTGGTCGGCCCATCATGCGATCGAACCCCTTATGTTGAGTTATCCGCGTATGGATTCGAGCCTGACTCACCTTATCGTGGATATCGAGCCGACGCAACAGGAGGCCGCTCTGGACGATCTTTCGGACACTTTCAGGCAACTGCTGCCCGATATCAGGTTCGAATACTTCTTCCTGGATTCCAGGCTCGAAGAACTCTACAGCAGCGACCGGCAGATCCTGGACACGCTCCTTCTGCTGGCCCTGGTCGCCTTCGCCCTGGCCGTTGCCGGTATCTACAACTATGGGGTGTTTTTTACACTCAACCGGATTCGGGAAGTCGCCATTCGCAAGATCCACGGCGCCTCCGCCGGGGACATCGTCCGGATGAACGTCACGGCCATCTCACGGTCCGTCGTCCTGTCCCTGGTCATCGCGCTTCCCGTGGTCTACTATGTGTACAATCTCTGGATCGTCCAATACGCGTACCGGGCGGATGTGTCCCCGTTATTGGTTGCCCTGCCCGTGCTGGCCATATACGTTCTGACCTGTGCCATGGTAGCCCGCGAGACGCTGAAAACCGCCGGCATGAAGCCGGCCGAAGTGATCCAGAACACGCAGCAGTGAGCCGTGTCCTTCGCGGCCACGGAAAGGAACCTCCGATGCCCCTGAAATTCGCGTACCTGGGCCTGTGGCACAGCCACACGGTGATGCATATCCGCGACGCCGCGAGCCGCCCGGACGAGTTCCAGCTCGTGGGTGCCTATGAACCGGACCCCGCGATCCGGGAGACGAAGCTGGGAGACTGGGCGGACGATCTCCCGGACATCCCCGTCTTCGAATCGGTGGAACAGGCGCTGGACAGCGAAGTGGAGGCGATCATCTGCGAGGGCCGCGTATCGGAAAACCTCGATTACGCCGAGCGGGCGCTCGAGGCGGACAAGCACGTGCTGCTCGAGAAACCGGCGGGCGTCGACATGGCTCTGCTCGAACGGCTGCACGACACGGCGCGGCGCAAGGACCTGCATCTCCAGATGGCGTACATGTGGCGGTACAACCCCGCTATCGCGGAAATGATCCGGCTGAACCGTGCCGGCGCTTTTGGCGAACCCTTTTACTACCGCGGCCATATCCCGAAGCCCATGGCTTACCACGCCCGGCTGGTGGAGGAACTCGACTGGTACAAGGGCTCCCTCTATTTCGAGATGGCCGGCCACCTGGTGGACATCATGGTGACGCTCATGGGGGTGCCCGGGCAGGTGAACGCCACGCACGCCAGGCATCACGGCGAGCGGAAGCACGTGGACAACGCGGTGGTCGCACACCAGTTCGACAACGGCGGCCTGGGGACGATCGACACCGCGTCGATGCACGTGGAAAGCGGGCTGACCCGGCGCATAGAGCTTTACGGCACGGGAGGAACGGCCATCCACACGCCAACGGGTTCGAACAACCTGACGCTGTCCCTCGAGCGGCCCTTCGAGCAGTACGACGCGGGCTGGCAGGATATCACCGTACCCACGCCGCCGGGACCGCCTTCGTTGCTGACCGAGCTCGCGGCCTGCATATCCGGCGCGAAGGAGCCGGACTATACCCTGGACCACGATATGGCGGTGCATCGAGCCCTCTTCGCAGGGTGCGGCATCACCGATGGTTCGGCGATGACGGACGCGCCCCATTCGGCAAAAAGCGGTTGACAGCATCCGCTCGATCCGTATATTAAAACTAAAGACGACGCGGGGTGGAGCAGTCTGGTAGCTCGTTGGGCTCATAACCCAAAGGTCGGAGGTTCAAATCCTCCCCCCGCTACTACGATGGATCAGGGGCGGTTTTCGAACCGTCCCTGTTTTTTTGTTTGTGCCCTTCCACCGTCCGGATCCTCCGGATTCCACCGTCCGGATCCTCCGACGGACCGCTTGTCTCGAACTTGTCTTGAAATATCAGCAAAGGAACGCCCATGCCTGAAATGACCGGTTACCGGTACATCGCGGAGATGCTGCACGGATATGGGATCAGGGCCGTGTTTCACGTGCCCTACATCCTCGACGGCGCCCTGGTGGAAATGGAAAAACTGGGCATCCGACGGATCCGGTGCCATTCGGAAAAGGCCGCGGCCTACATGGCGGACGGATACGCGCGGGTTGCCCGCGGTCCGGGCATTGCCATGGCGCAGTCCGTGGGCGCCGCCAATCTCGCCGCTGGACTCCAGGATGCCTGGCTGGCGGGTTCGCCGGTCATCGCCCTCACGGGCCGCTGGATGCCCCATTACCTCTACCAGCAGGCCTACCAGGAGGTCGATCATCGTTCCCTTTACGATCCGGTTACCAAGTTCAACGCCTACGTCGACGGCGTGGAGCAGCTGCCTTTCCTGCTGCGGCAGGCCTTCCGCGAAGCCACCACGGGCGCGCCCCGCCCGGTCCACCTGGATGTCCTGGGCCTTTCCGGCGATATCGCGGCGGGGTCTAAACTCGATGTCGATGTGACCGTCGAATCTTCATTCCGTCAATACCCGCCTTTTCGTCCCGAACCAGAGGCGGGCCGCGTAGCGGAAGCGGCCAGACGCATAGCGCGGGCCGAACGGCCGGTGCTGGTCGCCGGAGGCGGGGTCACCGCTTCGGGCGCGCAGGCCGAAGTCGTCCGCCTGGCGGAGAAGCTGTCGGTTCCCGTGGCGACCTCGCTCAATGCCAAGGGAACGATCCCCGAACGACATCCCCTTTCGGCCGGCGTAGCGGGCACCTATTCCCGCAAGTGCGCCAACGAGGTGGTCGCCGAGGCGGATCTCGTGGTCTTCGTGGGAAGCCACACGGGCGGGCAGGTCACCCACTTCTGGCAGATTCCCCGGCCGGGGACGCCGGTCATTCAGATTGACATGGATCCTTCCCAGATCGGCCGCAACTATCCCGCCGAAGTCGCCATCCAGGGTGACGCGAAAGTGACGCTGGAGCGTCTGTTCGAAGCCGTGAATCCCGTGCCGGAAAGACCGGCCTGGATAGGGCGGGTACGGGAACTCGCCGGGAACTGGCGGGCCGAATTCGACGGACTGCTCCGGTCCGGCGCCGTGCCGATCCGGCCCGAACGGCTGTGCCGGGAGATTACCGACTTCCTTCCATCGGACGCCATCGTCGTATCGGATACGGGCCACGCCGGTATCTGGACGGGCACCATGATCGAGATCACGCATCCCGGGCAGACCTACCTGCGCTGCGCCGGGTCCCTGGGCTGGGCCTTCCCCGCGGCCATGGGCGCCAGGTGCGCGGCGCCGGAACGGCCCGTCATCTGTTTCACGGGCGACGGTGGATTCTGGTACCACCTGGGCGAACTGGAGACGGCCGTGCGTTTCGGCATCCATACCGTCACGGTGATCAACAACAACCGCTCCTTCAACCAGTGCCGGGACGCATTCGAAGGGGCGAGCGGCGGTCGCGACCAGGGATCGGACGATCTGTGGGTCTTCGAGGACGTCAACTTTGCCGAGGTGGCAAAATCCATGGGGGGCAAGGGGATACGCGTGGAAGATCCGGCGCGGATCCGGTCAGCGCTTGAAGAAGCGGTAGCGGCGGACGGCCCCGTCGTAGTCGACGTGGCCACCGATATCGACGCCATGGCGCCGACCGCGTATTTACCCGAATGAGACAGACGGATCGGGAAGGCTGTCGGTCGGAAGTGGATGCGCGACCGTCGTTTAGAAGCGGATGTGCGCGCCCTCGCTTAGAAGCGGGCGCTCTCGCTGTCGGGCAGTATGCCGCCTTCGTCCCTCGGCAGCACGGAGAGGGGCAGTGCGATGGAGGAACCCGCGTCGACGGGGAGGGTGATCCCCGTGATCCATTGGGACTCGTCGCCGGCCAGGAACATGGCCGCGTGGGCCACGTCCCAGGCCGTCCCCTCGGTGCCCAGCGGCGTGGATCGCCGGCGGAGTTCCCGATGATCGTCCGAGAGTCCAGCAGTGAAGGATGCGTGCAGGTGTCCCGGGGCGATGCAATTCACGCGGATTCCGTCCCTGCCGTGCTGTACCGCCATATTGATGGTCAGGGCAATGACCCCGCCCTTGGAAGTTTCGTAGGCGATGTTGTACGACCACCCGCTGCGGAAACCGTCGATGGACGCCACGTTGATGATGGATCCGCCCCCGGACTCCATCATCGCCGGTATGGCAAACCGGCTCGCGAGCATCATGGCCTTGACATTTACCGCCATGATCTCGTCCCAGTGTTCCTCCCGCACGTCCACCACCGTGCCGGGATAGCTGAGCCCCACGTTGTTGAAGAGGACGTGTAGCCCGCCGTAGCGGTTGACAGCGGTTTCGGTCATGGTCCGGCAGTCGTCCGACCGGGTCACGTCGCCGGTGAAGACCGAGGCCGTGCCTCCTTCCTCTTCGATGACGGCCAGAGTCTTTCCGGCGTTCTCCTCGCTACGGTCCGCCAGCAGCACCTGCGCGCCCTCGCGGGCGAACTGCACGGCGGTCGCCTGTCCTGTGCCCGCCACCTCGCCCTGGGTTCCCGCGCCCGTCACGATGGCCACTTTACCGTCCAGGCGGGGTTTCCGCGTCGTCATTTGCATTCCTTATTGATCAGAAGATCTCGTCATTGCCGGGAGGACCAGATATATTGTGCGGCTGGTCAGAAGATCTCGGCGCCGCCGGCCACCACCAGGTCCACGGCCGTGAGGTAGTCCGATTCAGGGGAGGCGAGGAAGGCGACTGTCTGGGCCACGTCGTCGCCCCGGGCCACCCGGCCCAACGGCGAGATTTCGGCCTTTTCCTGGATAAACTCCCGATGGGCGTCGCTGTCCTTCCACGATCTGCCCAGGACGGCGCCGTCCGACACGGCCTCGGCGATGAATCCCAAGCGTTCCGTATCGACCGCGGTGGGGGACACGGAATTGACGTTGATCCCGTGGGGACCGAGTTCCTGTGCCAGGGCCTGGGTAAACCGGATGATGGCGGCCTTGGACGCGCAGTAGGCCGAGAACCTCTTCCGCCCGATCTTGCCCGACGTGGAGGCTATGTTGATGATCTTGCCGCCCCCACCCCGTTCGATCATGTGGCGCGCCACGGACCGGCACATGAGGAAGACACCTTTGGCGTTGACGTTCATCTCCTTGTCCCAGGCTTCTTCTTCCATGTCGACCACGAGGACACGGTCCTTGCCCGGCAGGGAGCCGGCGCCGTTGACCAGGATATCGATGCGGCCGAACTGGTCGATACTTCGTCGCACGAGGATTTCCACCTGCTCCGACTTCGAGACGTCGGCCAGGATGGCCTCCGCGTTGCGCCCAGCCGCCTCAATCTCACTGACCACCGAGGGCAGGCCATCCCATTCCGATGAGTCGCCAGGATAGGGATTGGCGACCCGGTCGCTGACGATGACGTCCGCGCCTTCCTTCGCGAGTCGCGCGGCAACGGCCCTGCCGATGCCACGTTCTCCGCCCGCGCCGGTTACCAGGGCCGTTTTGCCATGGAGGTTGTACATCACTCGCCCTCTCTCCGCGGCCGCACCACGGTTTCGCCGTCGTCCTCCACGAGGGGGTGGTGGTAGATGTAGGGCGGCTCCAGCACGGCGCGTTGGGCCTCGGTCAGTTCGGAGGTCCATTCGGGAAGGCTGGTTTCGTAGATCCCCCCGGCATAGTGCAGATACTTGGGCGTATATCGGTAAAGGGCCGTCCGGCGGTCTTTATCGCCGTGCCAGGGCAGTGTGCCGTGGGCGGTGGCCTCGTTGAAGATGACCAGGTCGCCCGCTTTCTGGACGATGTGATGAACCAGGTCCTGGTTGGACTCCCAGGTAAGGATGTTCTCCGGACAGGCAAAGTTGGCCTTGTGGCTGCCCGGGATGACGCAAAGTCCGCCCGCGCCGGGATCCACGTCATGCAGGGTGTACTGGCAGACGATCAGCCCGGACCGCATCCGGCCGTTGTGATAGTGGTAGTACCGCGAGCCGTTGAAGGTCATGTTGCCCGATCCGTGGAGTTTCAGTCCTTCGCAGCCCTCTTCCGCGACCAGCACGTCCACGCCGTGGTCGAATTTCCATCCACGGCCGAACATGGTGTTGAGGTAGGGTATGATCTTCGGATGGGCCAGGAGGTCCCGGAAGGGCTGGCACCACGGCTGCGGCCAGGTAAGCATGCCCTCGTAGTGCCGGAAGGGGGCGTACTTGCCTTCAAAGGGCCGGCCGGTCCAGTCGCCGCTGAGCTCGTTAGGCCCGTCGTAGGATCCGAGCCGGTCCGGATTGGCGTCGAGTGCCTCGTTCATCGCACGCACTTCTTCTTCGGTCAAAAAGCCTCGGACGTGCAGAAAACCCTGCAGGTCGTACAGGTACTGTTCTTCTTCGCTCATGTTCGCAAAGGCCGGTTGTTCGGCCATGGTGGGAACTCTCCTGAGGCAGTGTGATCTGATCCGGATTAAAGGCGTCTACGCACCAGAAGATAGCCCGGCGGATGGCGTGCGCAACGATAAAAACAACGGTCCGAAACCCCTCGCCCGGTTCCACAAAATGCCTTGACATGGGAGTGCGTCCCCGTTAACGTCTCGGAGTCCGTTCCCCTGTTCGGACATCGGTCTCAAGCTGACCATTATCTTCAAAACAACACCTTACACCCGGGACGCCGTGTCCGAAGAACCCGAAATCCCCGAGCAGATCGAAGCGCAGCATCTCGACCGTCCGACCGTTCCCGAACTGGACGAGGTCCTCGGCGTTCCCTTCAAGGTACTCGACGACGGTTTCGTCCGCGTCGTGGACTACATGGGCAGCGATCATTCCATCGTGCAGGCCGCCCGCGTATCCTACGGCGCCGGAACCCGGCAGGTCCACCAGGACCGGGGGCTGATCCGCTATCTCATGCGGCATCAGCACACCACCCCCTTCGAGATGTGCGACATCAAGTTCCATCTCCGGGTGCCCATGGACTGCTGGCGGCAGTGGATCCGGCACCGAACGGCCTCCGTCAACGAGTACAGCACCCGCTATTCGCTGGCGATCGATGCGACGCAGACCACGCCGCCCGATGCGTGGCGGTTCCAGGCGCAGGGCAACCGCCAGGGCAGCAGTGGTTTCGTCGACGCGGAACAGGGGGCGTTTTTCACGAAAAAGGAACAGGAACTCCAGGAGGCCGCCCGGGCCCGCTACGAAGAACGCATCGAAGCGGGCATCGCCCGGGAACAGGCGCGCAAGGATCTTCCCCTTTCCACGTACACGGAAGCCTATTGGAAGGTGAACCTCCTGAACCTCCTGCGTTTTCTTCTGCTGCGCATGGACGAGCACGCCCAGTGGGAGATCAGGCAGTACGCCCATCTGATCGGACACCGCATCGTGTCCGCCTGGTGCCCCATGGCGTGGCAGGCCTTTCTCGACTACAGCGTGAACGCCATGCAGCTGACCCACCTGGACTGGGAAATCATCCGGGCGATTCAGGCCGGAGACGACGCGAAAGTGCGGGATCTGCTGGTGAATTACCGGTTCGTTTCAAAGTCCGGGAAGCTGCGCCGCAGCCGGGAGCGGGATGAGCTCGAAGCCAAGCTGCGGAAGCTGAACATTGCCATACCGTGGCCGTCTGGTGACCGATG
>JAPOYX010000233.1 GCA_026706345.1 Gemmatimonadota bacterium
GGACGACCTTCAGAGCGGCGGCACAGCCCGGGCATTGGGCGGGTAATCGCGGGGTCCGTATTCGATCAGTGTCGTTATTCATATCAGATATCAGTGTCGTTATTTATCCATCAGGTGTTCACCATTCATTATCATTCAAAAGCAGAAGGTATATTTAATAAAACCTAAGTAGTATTTCAATAATTTAAATAACTATTACAATTAACGCAAGTGATTTGCAATCAACAAAGATCGGAATTGACCGCCAACCCCGGCTTCGCCGTGCCGACATCTTGTTCAAATAAGAAAAAACACGAGATAATCCTTATCTCGGCTACTCATATACCTAAGAGGGAGTTAAAATCCGCGGACTTCGTGTCGCCAATTTCAGGAGATGTATTTGAGAATGAGTGAATCTGATAGAGTAAGGGAGCCTGGAGAACCGGAGATGACTCAGGCGGAAATGCAGGCAATGGTCAGACGAGTACAGTCGGATCTATACTTCGGTCCGGATAACATAAGGGTAGTGTTGGCCCGGATGGATGAGAGACTCGGTAATACGGCCGCCAGTTTGGATGAAAGGCTCAAAAACACGGCCATTATCATGGATGAGAGGCTCAGTAACATGGCCATCAGCATGGATCAAAGATTCGAAAACATGACCGCCAGAATCGATGAGCGGCTCAGAAACATGGCCGCCAGCATGGATCAAAGATTCGCAGTCATGGCCACCAGCATGGATCAAAGATTCGGAAACTTGGACGCCAGCATGGATGAAAGATTCGGAACCATGGCCGCCAGCATGGATGAAAGATTCAGTCACACGGCCAGCCGAGAAGATATCGCGAATTTGAAGATCAGTATGGCCAGGTGGTTTTTGGGGAGCATCCTGACGCTCGCAGGGATCATTGTAACGACGTTCAAATGGCTGATGCCCTAGATCCGGACGGCGCGTCTGCATTTTGTTATTGTCGCCGTATTCATGCCGGTACGTTGGGCGGTCCGCACTTCTCGTGTTTGGTAGACGAAAATGAATGATCAAAAAAGCAAACGCCCACCCGAGAATACAGGGATGAGTTCGCGGGAAATCGAGGAGTCCATCAAGCGGATCGAAAACGACCTGTATTATAGTTCAGACAGTGTCTTAGTTCGCCTGACCAGGATAGAGGAAAAGCTGGAGCATGTCGCGACGCGGGAAGATCTGAAGCATTTCGCCACGCGGGAAGACATGGAAAAGTTCAAACTCACTATACATGGAGATATGGAGCGTTTGAGAACGGAATTGACCGCACACTCGAATACACTGTTTCGATGGACAATCGGGATTCTTGTATCGGGCCTGGGGGCAATCTTGACTGTTTTGAAACTAACCTGATTCAGCCGGCATCACTGGGAAGGACCGCTATACGCATATGAATAATCAAAAAAACAAACGCCCATCCGGCGCTGCAGGGATGAGTCGACGCGGAACCGCGGAGTCCATCAAGCGGATCGAGAACGATCTGTATTTCGATACGGACAATATCAAGGTCCGCCTGGGCAGGATTGAGCACAAGTTGCAGGACTTCGCCACCCGAGAAGACATAGCCAACATGAAGATCAGTGTGATAAGGTGGTTTATGGGAAGCATGCTGGCACTCGCCGGGATACTCGCGGGGATAATAGTTACGGCTTTCAAATGGTTGCTGCCATAAATCGCCACATTCTGATCGAAATCGCAGACCTTAGTAGGACTAACTACCTAAAGACACAAACTATCACATCTCCGCCGTACCCACCACCGTATCCGAGAATACCACGTGCCCCCACATCTCGGGGATGTGCATGTTGACCTCGCCCTGGGGCGACCAGACCCAGTTGTCGCAGGGGACGCCTTCTTTCCGCAGGTAGCCGTCCTTGTGGCGCTCGAATTCCCATTCCACCCGCGAGAAGTTGACCCGCCAGGAGTCGCCGGGCTTCGGTGGGCAGTCGACGCCGGCGTACTCGGCCATGCTGGTCCAGGGGAAGGCGATTTCGGTGGACCAGCCCCGGTCCACGTCATGCGAGCAGTTGACCGTGCCGTCGATGTGGACGGCGTGGCGCACGCCTTCGAAGTCCCAGTCGTGGTCGGCCTCTCCGCCCTTGCTGTAGGGTTTGGGCAGGTACAGGTCCCAGACGGCGTTCAGGGGGTTGATCTCGAACTCCATGTAGTGGTTCGTGTCGCCGTCCGGATCGATGAACACCTCGAAGTCGTTGTCGTGACAGATGATGGAGTCGCGCTTGGTCAGAGTGCCCCAGACGTCCGGCTCCTCCATGTCCGCCGCCACGTAGAAGTACGCGTCGTCCCAAAGCATCATGGCCCGGGTGCCGAACCGCGGAATGGGCTTGAGGTCGCCTTCGATATCGACGAAGAGATCGGTGCGGGGCGCCCGGATCCAGGACGGGTCGCTCAGCTTGCCGTCGATCGCGATGGGGCCGCAGGCACGGTAACAGGTGTAGGTCTTGGGAACGATCTTCGGTGATGGCGAGTCGGACATGGGGTCTCTTTCTCCAGGTGATGATGGGAAATATGGAATGAATCAGGTGGCGAGCAGACAACGCACATGGGTTGTCGAATCTAGGTGCGCGAACTCAAGTCCGAGGGCAAACAGCGGGATCAGGTCCGAGGGCAAACAGCGGGATCAGGTCCGAGGGCTCAAGTCCAAGGGCAAACAGCGGGATCAGGTCCAAGGGCTCAGGTCCGCATGCCCGACTGCGATTCGAATCCCAGCAGTCGCCTCAGGGCCGGCGTCGCCCGATCGACGACCTCGGGGCTCGCCAGCCTGAACTGGTCCTGCTGCGGCTTCATGAACGAGCGGCAGAAAAACCCGAGCAGAATCATCCGCTCCTGCCCGGTGCGATTGGCGCCGCTGCTGTGCCAGGTCGCGCCATGGATGATCACGATATCGCCTTTGCGGGCGTCCAGTTGGATGACGTCGTCGTACGTCGCTTCCGGGTCGGGGGTGTATCCGCGCCTGTAGCTGCCCGGCACGATCCGCGTGGCTCCGTTCTCCAGCGTGAAGTCGTCGAGCACGTAGATCGTATTGGCACAGAGGGCAAACGGTGGAGGGGGCTGCGGGAACCGCCCCAGCGGGAAGTCGACGTGCAGGCCGCCGGCCGGCGCGCCGGGGCCGATGAGATTGACGGTAAAACTGCTGAGTATGCAGTCGTCGCCCAGCAGGTGTTCCTGGAGCGCGAGCACTTGCGGCAGTTGGATCATCTCCTCGTAAATCTGGCCCTTGTTGACCAGGTTCCACACCCGCTGCGCGTGCCCGTCGAAGTAGACGTGCTCCCCGCTGTCGGTCTTTTCCTCCGCGGCCAACTCGACCGAGCGATCGCGCAGGGCGTTGGCCTGGTCCGGGGACAGCGCCTCCCTGAGCACGACGTAGCCGTGTTCGTCGAGATGGGCTTTGGCGTCCTCGAGTTTCATCCGGGATGCTCCGGTCGACAGCGTCCGATTCCTTCTATCCGCTTCGCTCGCCCTCGTCTTGCCTTAAGCGTTCTCGTCCTACTTTCTAGCCTTCGTACGGCACCGAGATGCCTTCGACAAATTCCGGCTCGTCCATGTCGGCCGTCATGTAGACGTGGCTGCCGGACCGGTCGCTCGTGGTACCCGCCATATGGGCGCCGCTCGCGTCCAAAGAAATGATCTGCACGCCGCCCACGCGCTGGGAATCCAGCTCGTTCATGTCCCGCAGCCCCTCCGCCGTGGCTTCTTCGAGGGACATGCCCATCTTCATGTAGGTTACCACGTTCCGTGCCGCGCCGGTCCGGATGGCCAGTTCGCCCGTGCCCGTGCATGCCGCGGCGCCGTAGCGGTTGTCGGCGAAGCCTCCCGCGCTGATGACCGGCGAATCGCCCAGGCGTCCCGGGTACTTCCACCCCCACCCGCTCGTGCTGACGCCGACACAGATGTCGCCCTTGCCGTCCTGCGCGATGAAGTTGGTCGTGCCGCCGGCCTTCTGCGGATCGACGGCCAGGTGGCTCAGCTTCCAGAGTTCGTTCGTATGCTGGAGTTCTTCGGGGTCGTCGATTCCCAGTTGTTCGCGCACATGCTTTGCGTAGATCTCGGGCATCTCGGGATCCACGTAGGTGCTCTTCTCGAACCCCATTTCGCTGGCGAACCGCTCCGCGCCGTCACCCACCAGAAAGACGTGGATCAGCTTCTCCATGACGCAGCGGGCGATCGAGATCGGATGGTCGTAGCCCGTCACCGCGCCCACGGCGCCCACGTCGCGGGTGCGTCCGTCCATGATGAGGGCGTCCAGTTGGGGATAGCCCAGGATGTTGGGATACCCGTGGAGCCCGACGCTGCGGTCGGGGCGGTGCACCTCCACCTCCCGGATGCCGATCTCGATAGCGTCCACGGCGGTCTTGCCTTCCCTGAGCGCGGCCACCGCCTGCTGGATGCCCACGTCGCCGTTGTTCGTAGCCATGACAATCATTATGACGGTCCTTTTCGCAAGATAGTGCTCAACTGTGTTTTATCTACGAGATATGAAGCTTGATTTCCGACTGTAAAGATATCGGTATGAGATCAACGGCGGTAGACTTATTTGGAATTACAACGCGAGCCAGTCACCCAGGTTTGGAAGGAGACAGGCATGACCATATTGAATCGGGACAACTGGACCTTCGGCGCCCAGATCATAACCGCCGCAGGGGTCCTTGTCATCACCGTATTTGCATTTGTCAATCAGATTAACCAGGAATTCAGGGATGAAGTTCGTTCCAACTTCAAAGAAATGCGTACTGAGTTAGCCTCAATTCGGGAAGAGATGCACGATATGAACGCTCGTCTGGGACGGGTAGAGGGATATTTGCGTATATCCAACAAAAAGTAACATGATCCCGGGATTTCGGTTCCGATAACATACGAAGGCGTCGGCGACTCCATATTCAGGTTGACACGAGTTTGAAACCAACCCTACTTTCCGCTCACATTTTGTGGCCATTCGCTATCGTCGAACGGCGTGGCGGGCACCCGGTCATTTCGCCGGCAGAGCGGCCTGTGATAGAGCGGCCTGTGACCGGTATAGCTCCCTCCTTCGAACGAATGCAGCCCGACCTTTAAATGTGCCGTTTCCAAAAAGGATGCATGACTACTTGATCATCTGGATTCGCATCGGGACGCTGGAATCCTATAACAAGGACGGCAGGGATTTCTGGCTGAAGAGACGGCTTGAGGAGATCTCCGGGCAACCGTGTCTGATGCTGCACCAGGAACAGATGACGCCGGAGATCGTAGAGCCGCTTAAGCCCCGGGCATTGCTGCTCAGCGGCGCCGGCACCTTCTTTCAGCACTTCAAGCCAGAGACGTTCTACGGCTTCGAAGACACGCTGAACGCGATGGCGGACGTGCCCACCCTGGGACTGTGCGCCAGCCACCAGCTCATGGGGTTCATGTTCAATGACGGTTTCAGAAACCTGACGAAACTCGAAGACGAGATGATGCGGCCGCTGCGGCCCGGCGAGCCCGACGTGCTCGATCCGAATCCGGACGCGCTGGGGTACTTCTGTGAAGAGGGATTCTACCCGGTGAGTCCGGTTCAGCCCGATCCGTTGTTCGACGAACTGCCCGACCCGGTGGTCGTCCGTCAGTCGCACTACGCGGAGATGAAAACCGTGCCTCCAGACTTCGACCTCATCGCCTCGAACGAAAACTGCCGGATCCAGGCGATCAGGCACCGGGAACGGCCCCTGTACGGCACGCAGTTTCACCCGGAATACTACATCGACGTTTATCCGCACGGCCGGAAGATCCTGGAGAACTTCTTTCGCGTGGCCGGGGTGCTGTAGCGACTGACCAGGGGCGGCCGGAATCTACCGGCTCAAGATTCTTTTCTGTGCCACCACTCTTCGAGGATGGTGCACTGAAGAGCGCCCTTTTCGCTTGAAAACACGAGTCTGAACGTCCCGTCGAGGCTGACCCGCGCTCCGGTGGTCTGCAGGGTGTAGCGGGCTTGCCAGCCGGCAATCGCGGTATCGTTCCTGACCGCCCAGACTTGCGATGCGAACTCGATGTCCTCGTGTGTTTCCACTGCGTATTTCTGCCAATACGCCCGTATTTCGTGCCGTCCTCTCATCGCACAGTCGAAGGGCGTTTCACGATAAGTGGCCGTGTCGGCAAACAGCGTCACCACCAGGTCCGGGTCGCTATCGACCCAGGCTCGGCCATATTCGTCGAGCCAGTGCTGAACGTCCTGTTCCGTCATGGGCTTTTCCATCCTCTGCTTTGACATGGATCGTGTCGGGCGTTTCCCATCCGGATCATGCAGGAGGGGCAAAGTGCCGTGTAGCAGACTAAGTTAGATGCTTGATCTGAATCCTGCCAACATTTGCCATTTTGGGTAAAGCGTAACAGCATAATGACTTATGTCAAGGGCAATTGGAATATCGCTTGACATAAGTGCATTGGGCGTCATACGGTTGCTGAACGCCTTTATCGACAGAAAACAGAGGTTCCAATGGCCATTCAAGACTTCGGCATGAGCGAGCTGGCACGGTTTGCCGAGGAAGGCTACCTGCGTCTGGGCCGGGTGGCTTCCGGCGAACACCTGCGGGCCATGTGCGACCGC
Organism: Gemmatimonadota bacterium; assembly: GCA_026706345.1. Classification (NCBI taxonomy): domain Bacteria; kingdom Pseudomonadati; phylum Gemmatimonadota; species Gemmatimonadota bacterium. The sequence continues at coordinate 6,576 of JAPOYX010000233.1, forward strand.
ATCGACGACATCATGATGGGGAACGTCCGCTACGAGGGCATGCCCATGCAGCGCGACACGACCACGGGCGAGTACGGCGAACTGCCGACGCGAACGTTCGAGGACAGCGAGGAGACGCTCGCTTACCGGCGCATCGACGATCTGCAGCTGGATCCGCTTTACCTGGGATACATGCAGCATCCGTTTTTTCGGGAGATCACGGAGGCCCTCATCGGTCCCAATGTCTCCATATTCCGCGCCATGTTCATGAACAAGCCGGCCGAGCACGGCACCCATCTCCCCTGGCACCAGGACGTCGGCATCGGGTGGGGGCTCGACTCGAACCCCGAGGTTACCATCTGGACCGCCCTCGATGCGGCGACGGTGGAAAACGGCTGCATGCAGGTGGTGCCGGGCAGTCACAAGCACGGCGTGATCAACGACATGCACTTCCCGTCGGAGGCGGACCAGGCCAGGTACGCGCGGGAGGAAGACTGTATATACCTGGAGGCCGAGGCGGGCGAGGCTATCCTCCTGAACAACCTGCTCCTGCACCGGTCGGCCCGCAATCCCACAGGCAAGCCACGGAGGGCGTTCAGCATCGCGTACATGGACGCCGCCACGCGGGCGGTCAAGACAGGCGAGATCTTCCCCGTCATCTTCGGTGAGGGTGCGCTGAGCGGCGGCGAGCTGATCGATGGCGCACTGACTGAAGGCGTCCAGACCGAGAACGCGTTCGAGGAGAGCCGCCAGTGAAGTTGCAAGATCGTGTCGCGCTCATCACAGGCGGCGGAACAGGAATCGGGGCCGCCACGGCGAATCTCTTCGCCGAAGAGGGCGCGGCTGTCTCTGTCACTGGCCGGCGCGAGGCGCTGCTTGAAGAGGTGGTTGCGGGAATCAAGGAAAATGGTGGACGGGCAGTCCCGATTGCCGGCGACGTGTCCCTCACGGAAGACTGCCAGCGCATGGTCGAGAAAACGACGGCCGCCTTCGGGAAGATCGACGTGCTGGTGAACAACGCGGGAACTGCTACGTTAATGAAAGCAGACGAGACCAGCGACGAACTCTGGGACCAGACCATCGGCGTAAACCTGTCGGGGGCGTTTCGCCTCATCCGAGCGGTCCTTCCACAGATGGTTTCCCAGGGCTCCGGAAGTATTGTAAACGTCAGTTCGGTCCTCGCTCAGTCAGGCATGAAGGGGGCGGCGGCCTACAGCGCCTCCAAGGCGGGCCTCGACCAGTTGACGCGCGTCCTGGCCGTCGAGTACGCAGATCGCGGCATACGGGTCAACGCCGTGGCCCCGGCCTGGGTGCACACCCCCATGAACGAATCGGTGCGTGACCACGAGATGATGTATGAACGGTTGAAGAAGCGCCATCCCATGGGCCGATTCGGTACGGCCGAAGAGATCGCCCACGCCATCCTGCACCTGGCCTCGGACGAGGCCACTTGGACGACGGGTACCGTGCTGGCCGTCGACGGCGGGTGGACGGCGGTTTGACGAAGATCGGAGACCGACAATGGGCCTGAGAACGGCTGAACAATACCTCGAAGGATTGCGGGACGGCAGGGCGGTCTACTTTCGCGGCGAGCGGGTGCCGGACCTCATGGAGCACCCGGAACTGCGCGTGGGCGCCGAGCACACGGCGCTGGATTACCACCTGGCCGAGGACGAGGCCCACAGGGACCTGTTCACAACGATTTGTCCCGAGACGGGCGAGCGCGTCAGCCGCTATTTCATCCCGCCGGCCAACACGGAGGACCTGCTCAAGCGCCGGGAGATGATCGAGACGAGCACCCGCGAAGGCAGCGGGGTGGTCCTGCTCATCAAGGAAATCGGTACGGACGCGCTGTTCTCGCTCAGGCTCGTCGCGCGGCAGATCGACGAGAAATACGGCACGGGATACCTGGACCGGGTGAAGAACTACCACGCCGAATGCCGCGACCGCGACCTGAGCATGGCCGTCGCGCAAACGGACGCCAAGGGGGACCGCAGCCGCCTGCCCTCCCAGCAGACCCATCCCGACTACTACGTGCGCATCGTGGAACGCCGTCCGGACGGCATCGTGGTCCGCGGGGCCAAGGCGCATACCACGGGAACCGCCTTCGTGGACGAAGTGGTCGTGCTGCCCACCCGGGCCATCTCGGAAGAAGACCGGGACTACGCCGTGTCCTTTGCCGTGCCCGTCAATACGCCGGGCGTCCGGCTCATCGCCAGTCCCTTCGGGTTCTCGGGCGAAAGCACGTATCATCATCCGGTCAGCTCGAAACACCACCTCGTCGAAACCCTGACCGTTTTCGAAGACGTGTTCGTCCCGAACGAGCGCGTCTTCCTGGCCGGAGAGTGGGACTTCGCCGGGGTGCTGGCGAACGCCTTCGTGGAGTTCCATCGGTTCACGGCCGTGTCCTACAAGCCGCCGCTCCTCGACCTCTTCATCGGCGCGGCCTCGCTGATCGCCGTGTACAACGGGGTGGAGAAGGCCAGCCACATCCGCGACAAGGCCACGCGGCTCATCACCTACACGGAGACGGTCCGCGCCCTCACCCGCGCGGCCGCCATGGACTGCAAGGTAGTGGACGGCATCGCGGTGCCGGACACGCTCACGACCAACATCGCCAAGTACCATTTCGCCAACAATTATCATGAGGCGGTGCGGGACGTGCAGGACATCGCCGGGGCCTTGCTGGTCACGGGCCCGTCGGAAGCCGACTGGCACAACGAAGAGACCAAAGGCGACCTGGAGCGTTACCTGGGCGGCCGCAAGGGCGTGCCGACCATGGACCGGATGAAGGCCATCAATCTCATCCGCGACCTCACGGCGTCGGATTTCGGCGGGTACCACGAACTGCTGGCCATTCATGCGGAGGGCTCCCTCGAGGCGCAGAAGATCACCATATTCAGGGGATACGACCTGCTGCGGTGCATGGATATCGCGAAGAAAGCCGCAGGGATCGAGTAGAGGCCGAGG
>JAPOYX010000234.1 GCA_026706345.1 Gemmatimonadota bacterium
GCGCCTTGAGGGGACTCCAGGACATGCTCTCGCCGCTCTGGATCGCCCTCGGCATCAACGGCATCAACATCGTGCTCGACCCGATCCTCATTTTCGGCGCGGGGCCCGTACCCGCCCTGGGCATCACGGGCGCGGCGGTGGCCAGCGTCGTTGCGTACTGGATCGGAGCGGTCTGGTCGATCTGGATCGTCCGGCGGAAGCTTGGCTGGACGTTCCAGGTTGAATTCAGCGCGGTCGGCCGCCTGATGCGCACGGGCGTCGATCTCTTCATACGCACCGGCGTCCTGAACCTGTTTCTCCTCCTGACGACCCGCGAGGCGACGCACGGGGGCGCCGACATCGGGGCCGCCCACCAGGCGATCAGGCAGGTCTGGATGTTCGGCACCTTCGTACTGGACGCCCTGGCTGTCACGGGCCAGAGCCTGGTGGCTTACTTCCTCGGTGGCGACAGGATCAGGAGCGCCAGGAAAGTGGCGCGTATCGTGTGCCATTGGAGCGTGTGGTCGGGTTGCCTTCTGGCCCTCATCCTGTGGCTGGGTAGCGGGGTTGTAGTCGATCTGCTCGTGCCCGCGACCGCGGTAGCCTATTTCCATTCCGCCTGGATCATCGCCGTCGTCGTACAGCCACTGAACGCCCTGGCCTTTGCCACAGACGGGCTGCACTGGGGCTCGGGGGACTACCGGTACCTGCGGAACGCCGTGGTCGTCGCCACCGGCGTGGGTGCGGCCGGACTGCTCGCCGGTCCCCATGCCCTGGATTGGATCTGGCTGATGACCGGGGCCTGGATCGGGGTCCGGGCGACCCTGGGCGTGGTACGGATCTGGCCGGGTGTGGGGAACAGTCCGTTCAGAGTGGAGGGGTGAGGAGGTGGGCGCCCCCCTGCGAAATCCGGCTTGGAGGCATATCCGGCAGTCGAGACGGAAGGAGACGAGTCGGGGGTGCAGGAGCTACCAGGGAAACGCTAACGTCGGCCGATTCACAAATCGTTCCATGGCGATTACGAGCCGGGCGCCGGAACCCGGCGCGAGCCGGAGTTTGAGATAGTCGCCTTTCACTTCAGCAGTCTCGCCACCTTCTTCCGCCGCCTCCCGTTCCATCGAAACCGATTTCAACGCATGCTCACGGTAGGCGCCGCCCTGTATGACAACGTCCGCGTGATTTACCGGGTTCAGGTTGACCAGGGTCACCGCGGATTCCCTTTCGCCGACTGTGTCGACCAGGGCGGCCACGTCCTCCGGGAGGCCTGGTCTTCGCGCCGCCGGATCGAAATAACGGAACATGCAGTGGACCGCCTGGGCGCGTTTCGGGTCGGGGCCGCCCATGGTCTGTTGAAACAACACGCCCGGCGTCGCGGGGTTGAAGCCGTTTGTGTTGTCTGACAGGCGCGTGTCCGGCGTCATCGGATCGTTGCGTATCCATTCCACCTTTTGTCGGACGGACGCCAGGTCTGCCTGCAATGCTTCTTCCGGATATGCGGGATTCTCTCCCGACACGTATCGCACCCACACATCATCGGTGCAACGCGCCTGCGCTTCCTCCGACATCGACCAGTACCAGGTCTCCAGTGCACCGACACTATAGGGTTCCGGCGTAAAGTTATACCATCCGTCGTCCCCGTACTTGTTGGGGTACATCGTAACGCCGTTCTCCTCTCGCGCGTTTGCGTTGATCAGGTCGATCATCTCGCTCCACGGCCCCACGTAGGATCGGTCACCGGTCAGCAACAGCGCGTGACTGAAGCCCGCCAGGCCGAGCGGAATCGTGGTTCGATGGGCAAGTTCCCCGCTCTGCGGTATGACCGTCGTAAACCCCCACCCATAGCAGCCGCCGTACCACTTGCCGTCGCAGGCGCTCCCGATCACGCCGTCGAGGCCGACGTTGGATGGAATGATTCCGCCGTTGGCGCGCGTTCGCTCTACCCAGGCGTCCACGTATTCCAGGATCCAGTCCCGGTACTTGTCCTCCCCCGTCAGTGCGTAGGCGTTGAAGGCGAGCCCCGTCGCCAGCATGTTGGAGGGATGATCGCCGACCACGTCGGTGTAGTCCTTGAAATGGTCCAGCATCTCCTGGTAGTTGCGCTCGCCGTGGGCCAGGACGAAGCGGCCCTCCTCGATGGGATCCCCCGTCCAGTCCAGGGCCGTGGCCTTGCGCAGCATGGGGCCCCGGCTGCCGTTAAAGAGGCTTCGGATGATCCGGTGTTCCGGGTCGTAGTTCCGCGCACCGGGATCCTCGTCCATGTAGAAACCGGACCAGAGCCGCACACGCCGCTCGTATTCCTCCGCCTCCGGGTCGCAGAGCCCGAGATCCCCGAAGACCGACATGCTCTCGCCGTTGTGCAGCCAGTCGAACAGGACGGGGAATTCCTTGTAGTACATTCCGTCCCGGCAGAAAGGCACGTCCACCGTCTTTGCCTCGGTGTACTGTTGGATATGGCCATCCTGCGCCAGGTTGCTCATGGCGAGTAGTTTCTCCGGTCCGCCCAGCATGTACAGAATGGGCCAGCCGGTCAGGTTCTCGATAGCGTCGTCCGGTCCGTCGTCGCCGCCCCAGCGGGGCACGCAAAGCATATAGCCTCGTTCGTCGAAGTATCGGTCGTAGAAGTACGCGCAGGCCCGGGCCTGGGCTTTCAGGGACTCCTTCTGCAGGAGCGCCCATACGGGCGGCGGCATCGGGGTGGTGATGGTCAGGGTGGTCATCAGTTTAACCGTCTTTCTGTTTGCTGTGTACTGTTGGACTGGGTATTAAGGCAGGCCACCGGCCGGTAATAACCGCATCACGTGTAACTCAGGTTGCGGCATGTTGTCCAGTTTAAGGCCTGACAATCAGCCAAGCACTCGAATGGGGCCAGGGTATTTCCCCAGCGTCGCGTCTGTGGTCAACAGGGTCATCCTTTCTATTTGAGCCTGTGCAACCAGGATGCGGTCGAATGGATCCCTGTGTATATTTGGAAGTAGGTCTAGGGCCAATGCGTGCGTGCCCGTTATGGATAGTTCCTTGTAGCCATGATCCAGCAAACTCCGCCGCAGCAGATGTGGATCTACGCTGAAATCCTCCCGCTGCAGGCTGTTCTTTATGGTGACTTCCCAGAGTGAAGCCACACTGAACACCAGATCGTTCGCTGGATTACTGGTCATGACGATCGCTTCGGCAGGTAAACGATCGTTTACACCCGCTGTCCAGAGCAGTATCTGCGTATCCAGGAGAATGGTCACTGGTCGCCCTCGAAGAGCTTCTTGATTTCCGCTGAACCCATGTGGTCAAAGTCATCGGGTACAGTTATCTGACCATCCAGAAACCCTATTCGATGCGCCGCGCCCGTACCTGGATCCGGCGCTTCGACAGATATGACCTTTACGACGGGTTTTCCTGCCCGGGCGATGATAAATGGTTCACCGTTCGCAGCGTCCCGGACGAGCCTCGACAGGTGCGTTTTGGCCTCGTGCATGTTCACTGTTCGCATGGCGGCATTCCTTGGCTTCAGTATAAGACTAAGTTTATATGACTTAGTCTACTGATTTCTGTGGTTAAGTCAAGTCTTTCATTACAGGACTTTTATCTTTTATTTTGGTTTCTGCGTCGCTCACCCGGTGGTTGCCGACTCGAGAATGATTTCCAGACTGAAACAACTGATCAAATCACTCCCGCCGTGACATTCACGCAACATCATGTGGTCTGATGGCTCGCAGAGCTGAAGCTGCTGTACGTTTCGCCTGTGCCAGTTCGTATTGAACCTGTAGGTTCATCCAACTCTGTGCGTCCGTATTGAAGTACTTGGCGAGTCGCAGAGCGGTTTCAGCCGAAATCCCGCGCCGGCCGCGTACAATCTCGTTTATCCTGGCTGGCGTTACGCCGACGGCCTTTGCCAACGCGTTCGACGACAGTCCAAAGGGTTCCATGAAGTCGTATCTCAGTACTTCGCCGGGATGTACGGGGTTCAGTCGTGTCACGGTAGGTATCTCCTTTCAGTGGTAGTCAAAAATCTCCACATCATATCGGTATACGACAAGTGGTTTGTCCTGAATATGTAGCAGGTTTTACAGAACGGGCGATAAGGTAAATCAGAGATTCCGACTGCAGGTGCGAAACGCATTATTCGTAATTCACTAGTTATCATTCTGCCAAAACTGACATGACCAATAGACCTTGACACCACGCCTCAAGGGCTGAATAATCTGTGAGTTCTATGACCGTCGCACGAAAGCCCTTCCCTGGCATCCCAACCGCACTCTTCCCGAAAGGATCCGGTATGCGCAAGAGCAAGGTCCTCTCCAAGCTCCGTTCCTCCGGTTTCGTCCGCATGGCAGGTCTCGGTCATTATCTGCCTTTTTACATACGCTATGCCGCCCATTTCCGCTTTGACGGCCTCTGGTTCGACCTGGAACACCGTGCGATGGATTCCCGGGAGGTCCAGTCAATCCTGGCCATGTGCCAACAGCATGACATCGACTGCATGGTGCGCCCGCCTACCCTTGAAAGGACCCACCTGTACCGCTACCTGGAAGACGGCGCAACGGGCTTCATGATTCCCTTCATGTCCACTGCGGATATAGCGCGCCACGTCGTCGATTGCACGAAGTTCCCGTCCCTGGGCAACCGGGGGATCGACGGCGCCGGCATCGACGGTGACTTCGGGATCGAGGTGTGGAAAGAGGGGTCGACCTATTTCGAAGACGCCAACCGGGAGACCTTCATCGTCGGTCAGATCGAGACCGTGGAAGGCCTGCGCAACGTGGATGAAATCGCGGCCGTGGAGGGCATTGACGTGGTTTTCATCGGTCCCGCCGACCTGACGCACCGCCTGGAAACCGACCCCAATGTCAACTGGACGCTGGACGATGCCATTTCCCGGGTATCGGACGCGGCCTTGCCGTGCCGTTCGGCCGCGTCCGATACCCGG
>JAPOYX010000235.1:0-13300 GCA_026706345.1 Gemmatimonadota bacterium
GGAGGTGGCCCCGGTGCTCGACTTCGCGAGGTTTTGCCAGGGATAGAGCATGGCGACCCTTTCCTTTTCACGCTTGTTTTTGTCGGCTCGACCGTTTAATTTCTACGGCCTGAATCGATGGCGGATCCGCTTCTACGGCCTGAATCGATGGCGGATCCGCAGTCCCCTTTGACCGCGTTGGGTCTTTCGGCGAATGCGCCGGGTACCTCCGGTTCGCGGTCATCCACTGTACTCACGCTCAGGCAATTTTAATCCGATCTGAAAGGACATCACCGCATGGCACAGGTCAGCATCGTCAGGCACAATCCCATCGCCATCTTTTCCAATCCCACAGAGGTCATCGTCAAGGACGACCACAACCACGTGTTTCGTCTCATCGAACCGAGCGGAAATGTCGGCACGCAGTATCCGAACGACGTGGGTTCCGAGTGGTTTGGCACGATCCAGAACCTGAACAAGAACCTGGCGATCTGCGGCGTGAGCTGGTCCGACGTCTACAAGACGGATGTGCTTTGGACGACCCCGTCCGGCAACCGCGAGGACTGCGACCGGCTCAAGGACGACTATAACGCCGTGTACGCTCCCATGATCGAGGCGGTGACCGGCGGCCCGCTCCGGTCCAACCGCATGGCGCGGTTCACGCATCCCGAAGGCTTCCCGGATCCGGTGGCGCTCTTCGAGGTCCAGATCAAGGCGGCGGCCGGCGAAAACGTCACCATCGGCGATGGCGTGATCGACTATGGCTACTGGCGGGACCATCAACCGAGCGGCGCATCGGTCATGCATACCCGAGACGGCGAAGTCATCACGTCCCTCGGGTCCGACCTGGCGGAGGAAACAGCCTTCGTGCTGGAAGAGCATTACGAAAAGCCCTTTGCCGAAGCCGGCGTCGATTTCAGGAAGCAGACCGTATGGATGGAAATACTCGTCGCCGTCGACGACGCGCCCGGGAAATCGTGGGAAAGAATCGATACGGTTCGGCGGGCCTTCGAAGACTACTACGGTGACGACCGGCCGGCCGGGCTGATCTACCCGGTTTCCCGCATCCCGAATCTGGACGGTATCGTGGAACCCCAGCCCAGGGTGGTCTCGGGCGACGTGAGCATAACGCGTTCCGGGGTCCTGGAAGACGGATTCAGCACGTGGACCTCGATCCATTACGGCGGCGTGACCGAAGTCATGACCAGCGCCGTGGGCGGCGACGACGCCAGCCGACAGCTTTCCACGCTGGACGCGCGCATAAAAGCGGCGGGCGGAAACGGGCTCAAGGAGGACGGCATCTTCAATAACGCCTATGTGGTCGCCGGCGGAGATTCCGAAGTGAACAGGGCCTGGATACAGGAATTCAACGCGTCGTTCAGCGCATGGTACGAAGGCACGGCGCCGGCAGGCCGCACTGCGCAATTCATCGGAGGCATCCAACAGGCGTCCTACCGGTCAGGCATCTCGAACCGGGCGATCTTTGCCGGGTAGCAAGGAAATGGACAGGATCGGGAGAGCGGCTCAGGCCCATGAAATGCGGGGGAGGCACGGGTGAATCCAGGCCTCTTTCTGTGTTTTTTTCTGCTCTTCCTGCCGGTTTTTAACATCGCTCGGCACGATGTGACGCCGCCTGCGTCTTCCGCAATACCTGTAACGTTCAATACGGTCGACAAGGCCATGCCTCCGGACGCGGCGTCCCTCGCGCGCCAGATTTATACCTTTCACCTGCCGGAACCCACCACGCTCGATATCGGAATCGCCGTCTACGAAGCGACCGGCGCGGTGTTTTCCTTCGAAGGCCTCACCAGGCTGGATCACAACAATGAGCTCACGCCTGCCGCGGCCGATCGATGGGAGGCGTCTTCCGACGGCACCCGCTGGACCTTCCACCTGCGCAGGGGCGCGAAGTGGAGCGACGGCCGGCCCGTCACCGCCCACGATTTCGAATATGCCTTCAAGCGGATGGTCGATCCGGCCAGCGCGAACCGAAACGCTTCCTTCTACTACGAAATCGAAGGGGCGAAGGCCTTCAACCAGGGATTGACCCGGAACGCGGATTCCGTCGGCGTCAAGGCTGTAGATGACTACACGCTGGTCATTCGAACCGCCCTTCCCTGTCCCTATCTCCCCTATATCGCCTCCTTCCCCACGTCCGTTCCAGTGCCGCGCTGGCAGGTGGAGAAATACGGTCCGGGCTGGTCCGAGCCTGGCCGGTTCGTGACCAATTCCACCTTCAAGCTGGCCTCCTGGGATCACGGTTCCCGCTTCGAATTCGTCCTGGATCCGAACTATAACGGTCCCCACAAGGGATACGTGGAGCGGATCATCGGAAAGTTCCGGGATACCCGCATGATGGCCGGCGGCACGCTGGCCTACGAAAACGACGAGATCGACCAGCAGGACGTTACCCCCATCGATCTGCCGCGCATCAGGAGTCATCCGCGACTCTCCCGCGAACTGTACGTCAGCAAGGACTTCATGACTCACTTTCTCTTCTTCAACGCGGATTTTCCACCCTTCGACAACTTCAAAGTGCGGCAGGCGATCAGCCACGCCATCGACCGTGAGACCATATGCCGTGTATTGCTCCAGGGTATGGGCATGCCGGCTTATTCCATGCTTCCACCCGGCTTTCCGGGCTATGCAGGCGGGAAGTACCGCGAAGTCCAGCGCTTCGATCCCGGACTGGCGAGACGGCGCCTGCGCGAGGCGGGATATCCGGAAGGACGCGGTTTTCCCAGGATCGAGATGTGGGTCAACAACATCGCCCGGCAACAGGTCGGCCAGGCCATACAGGAAATGCTCAAATCCCACCTGGGGATCAATATGACGATACGGGTCGTCGAGAACATTTCCTACCGGACCGCCCAGTACCAGCGAAAGATCCCCTTCAGCCTGATACAGTATCACTACGATTATCCCGACCCGAACAATATGCTCGCCATGGTCTGGCGTTCGCAGCCGGCCGGATACAGCCGCCATCCATGGAGAAACGCCGCATTCGACCGCCTGGTCGACGAAGCGGCGTCGGAGATGGACGGCCCCCGGCGGTTTCGTCTATACGACCAGGCCCAGCAGATCCTCTCCGAGGACGTCGGCGCCGTGTTTCTCTACTACGGGAAGAAGGCTGCTCTGAGAAAACCCTGGCTCAAGGGCATCAAGAGAGACCGCGACGGCGAATACCCGTTCTGGGGCAACAATACGGGCTATTTCGATATCTATATCGGCGATGCCCGGCGATAGCGGAAAACCCCGTACCGCCGAGACCATTTCGGTTTGACAATACGGTTATCGTTTGTACATTCACACAGCACGGCCATGCCGGATGTCAGGAGGATTGCCCAAGGTATACGGCCGGGTTCATGCACCGTCAGGCTCTCGGATATTTCGTTTCTTCCCGACGGGTTCTGCCGTCCGGCCATTAGGCGGTGCCGCCGCGTCGTGGTCGTGCCGGATGAGTCAGCCAGAAAGGAAAACCGATGAAAGCGGGACAAGTCGTCGCACCGGAACGCATTGAAATCGTGGAAGCGGAACGGCCGGACATCGCGCTGGAACAAACCAATCCGGACGGGCTGAAGGACCTGGTGCTCGTGCGAACCGTGAATGCGGCCATTTGCGGCAGCGACCACCCGCTGTTTACCGGTCCGGCGAACTATCCCGCGCCGCCGGGCGTGTCCCTCCACGAGAGCATCGGGGTCATCGAGAAGTCATGGGCGGAGGGATGCAGGGAGGGGGACCTCGTCCTGGCCCTGCCGTCCGGCTCAAGCGCCATGGCCGAGTATTTTCTTGGACTCGGCGCTTCCGTGACGCCCCTGCCGGAGGGACTGCCCCAGGAACAGCTTCTGATGGCCCAGCCCCTCGGCACCGTGCTCTACTGCCTGCGCAAGCTGGGACACTTCTTCAATGCCGAGGTCGCCGTGGTCGGCCAGGGTCCCATGGGGCTACTGTTCACCACCATGATGCGGAACCTCGGCGCGGCGCTGATCATCGGCATCGACCAGTACGATAACCGTCTGGCCGCGGCCACGGAAATGGGGGCGACCCACACCGTGAACACGCGGCACACCGATCCGATAGAGGCCGTGGCCGAAATCACGGATGGGAGGATGGCGGACGTGGTGATCGAGGTCGTGGGCGTGGAAGAGACGTTCAACATGTGCGTGAAGCTGGCCCGTCACAAGGCCCGTTTCATCGACTTCGGCGTGCCCAAGACTCCGCGATTTACGGTCGACATATTGGAACTGTTCCGGAAAAACCTGCAGATTACGACTTCGGTCGGACCGGACATGGACATCGATTTCAAGAGCGCCATGCGGACGATCGGCGAGGGCCGCGTGAACCTGGCGCCGATGATCTCCCACAAGCTGCCTTTCGCCCGGATACAGGACGGCTTCGAAATGGCCACCCGACGCAAGGGCGAGTGCATCAAGATCGTCATAGATTTCGAGGAGAAGGGCCTGGGCAGGTAGTGCCGCTGGCGCGCGCAGGCCGATGACCTGGCGACAGGTATGATCGGAGGATCAACGAAATGAAGCCCAACTTCGTTTACACGGCTGGAACCGCTGTCCTGGTGCTTATTGCCACCCAACTCGCCTGCGGCGGCGGTGAAACGACAGAAGATCCCTGGAACAAGGTTCAGACGCTCCTGTCGGAGTCGAAGGATATCGTCGTGCTGGACGGGACGGATAAGGCCGCGCTCAAATACGCGGGGACGGACAATCCGGTGTTCGGCGACTGGATGGTGCGTCACGCGTTGTCCGATCCGGAAAACTTCAACCCGTATACTTCGAGCGACCAGGGCGCCACCCAGGTGCACACCTACGTCTTCGAGTCTTTGCTGGAGCCGGAGTACGATCCGCCTTACACGCAGCGGGGTTTCATCGCGATGGACTACCCGGTCGTGTCGGACGATTATCTCACCTATACCTTCACGCTGCGCCAGAACGTTCGATTCGCCGACGACGTTCCCCTCACGGCGGACGATGTGCTTTTCAGCATGAAGGTCATCCAGACGCCCACGGTACGGGCGCCTCACCTCAGGAACTACTATTCCTCCATTCAAGACGTCAGGAAACTCGGGGAACATGAGATCAGCTTCATCTGCAAGGAACCGTACATCCTGAACGACCTCTTTCTGGGTAGTTTCGACATCCTTCCGAGACACTTCTACGACCCTGACGGACTGCTTGATCCGGTGCCGATCACGAGCCTGATTGACGGCAGTTGGGAAGCAGGGAAACACGCGGACCGGGTGCGGCTCTTCGGCGACCGCTTCAACCAGGATTTCAATCGGAACATGCTTGGCTCCGGGCCGTATTTCGTGGCGGACTGGGAGAACGACGTGGTCACGGGCCAGAAGGTCGTGCTCACCCGCAACGGGAACTACTGGGGACAGGGCGTGGATGGTCTGCCCGCGACCGGAAACGTGGACAAGGTAGTCTTCAAGATCATCAACAACCTGGACGCCGCCTTCATCGAACTGACCAACGGCAACCTGGACATCCATGGCATGAAACCGCTGGAGTTCAAAGAGAAGAGCTGGTCTCCCGGTTTCGTCGACCGGTTCATGAAGGGCATCCAGTACGCGGGAGGCTACACGTACATCGGGTGGAACAACGGACATCCCATTTTCCGGGACCGGCGGGTCCGGCAGGCGATGACCCACTTCACCGACCGTGAAGGCATGGTGCGTAACCTGCTCTTTGGACTCGCGGAAACGGTCGAGGGTCCCATACACAAGTTCCGTCCCGAGTACAACCATGATCTACAACCCTATGCCTACGACCCGGAACGGGCCCTGGCGCTTCTGAACGAAGCCGGATGGGCAGATACAGACAACGACGGGATTCTCGACAAGGAGATCGACGGCGAGAAGACACCGTTTCGGTTCGAGTTTCTCGTGAACTCGGGCAACCAGCTTCGCAAGGATATCGCGCTTACGCTTCAGAGTTCCCTCGAGGACGTGGGCATCGACTGCCAGGTGCGAGAACTGGACTGGTCCATCTTCCTGGAAAGAGTCAAGAACAAGGATTTCGCGGCCGTCACCCTGGGCTGGACCGGCGGAACGGGTCTGCGCTTTCCACCCGACGCCTACCAGATCTGGCACTCGTCCCAGATCGAGGGGAACGGATCCAATTTCATCAGTTTCAGGAACGATGAGTCGGATGCGATCCTTACGGCCTACCGGAAGGAATTCGACATGGACAAGCGGATCGAACAGTACCGCCGATTCCAGGAAATCCTCCACGAGGAACAACCCTATACCTTTCTCTGGAAATCGCGCGTCGCCGTCGCATACAGCAGGCGCTATCACGGCGTCAACTGGTATCCCGCCGGCGCCGTGACGCAGGAGTGGTGGGTCGAGCCCGCCGACCGGCTGTACCAGTGATCAGCCGCATCCTGTACTCGCTGGGCGGCTGACGGGCTGCGAATCCGGCCGTGATCCCGCGCAGGATCGATCTTCGCTATGCTCGGTTACATCCTTCAACGCTCGCTTCTCATGATCCCCACGCTGGTGGGGATCACGGTAATTTCCTTCTTCATCATGCATCTCGCCCCCGGCGACCCCGTGGATCTGTTCCTGGGCGGCGTGGCCGGTGGCGAGGGGCTTGCGTCCGACCGGCAGCGGGATATCGAAGAAACCCGGCAGGAACTGCGCAGGCAACTGGGACTGGACCGGCCGGTCCACGTGCAGTATGCCAACTGGGTCACGGCGCTTTTCCTGAAAGTCGAATCCATCAGCGCCTTCGACCGCAGCGCCATGCTGGCGGACCGGTTGCTGGAACGCCTGGATGCGTCGGAGCGCAGGGCGTTGACGGCGCTTGAGCGGGAGGAACAGAAAGGCCGGTTCCTTGCCCTTGTGCGGAAATCTGCGCAAGAGGAGGCAGGCGAACTGGAACGATCTTCGTTCTGGGAAGGGAGGACCTTCAGCGCAGAGGGCAACTATGCCTATCGGGGAGCGGGGATCGAACTCTTCAAACTCGCGGGATACCGCTTCGTTACGCTGGATTTCGGCCGATCCTTCAAGGATAACCAACCCGTCATCGGGCGGATTATGGAACGGTTGCCCGTCACGCTCGAGATCAATATCATCGCGATCGTCATCGCCTACCTGGTCGGCCTGCCGCTCGGCATCTGGCTGGCGGTCAAGCAGAACACCTTTTCCGACCGGATGCTTACGACCGGGACCTTCGTCCTCTGGTCCATGCCTTCCTTCTGGGTGGGCATGCTGCTGATCATATTCCTGTGCAACCGGGAGTTCTTCTACTGGTTCCCGGCCTCGGGCATACAATCGCTGGATGCTTCCGGCGAATGGAGTACCTGGCGGATCCTCGCGGACCACATGTACCACATGTTCCTCCCCGTGCTGGCCTCCGCCTACATCAGCTTCGCAACGATCTCCCGGTTTATGCGGACGAGCATGCTGGAGAACCTGCGCCAGGATTACGTCCGGACCGCCCGGGCCAAGGGATTGTCGGAAAAAGTCGTCATCCTGCGGCACGTATACCGCAATTCCCTGATTCCGATCGTAACCACCTCCGCCGGGCTGCTGCCGGCCCTGATCGCGGGTTCCGTATTCATCGAGACGATTTTTACCATTCCCGGGATGGGGCTGCTCGGATTCGAGTCCGTGCTGAACCGGGACTATCCCATGGTCATGGCGCTATTCACCGTCGGCTCCCTGTTGTCGCTCCTGGGCATCCTGGTTGCGGACATCCTGCTCAAGGTGGTCGATCCGAGGATTACGTTTGACCAGTTGCATGGATAGGGGATGAGCAGTGGGATCGTATCCTGCCGAAAAAGATAGAAAGAACGCCGTGGACGGCGCGCCGGCCGATGCGGTGAAGAACGCGGGCGGCGAGAGCTTCTGGCGGCTCACCTGGAAGGAGTTCCGCAAGAACCGTCCGGCGCTGTACAGTCTATACGTACTCGCTGTCATGACTCTCGTGGCACTCACCGCGGATCTGATCGCCGGCAACAAGCCGTATTACATGGTCTACGAGGGCGAAACCTATTTCCCCGCGTTCCGGCAGTATGCCGTGTACGCCGGCTTGCTGGACTGGCAGGAAGCGCTTCGGACCCGGAAGAACTTCAAGCGGTACGAGGCCAGCGAGGCGGTCTTTCCGCCGATCCCCTACGCGCCGGACGAGATCCGGCTCGGCGACCGTTATGAACGGCCGGGGGAGGCGCATCTCTTTGGTACGGACCGGCTGGGACGCGATGTGCTGTCCGGACTCATTCACGGCACGCGGTATTCGCTGACCATCGGGCTGGTTTCGGTGGGCATCTCCCTGGTGATCGGCGTGGGACTCGGCGCGCTGGCAGGCTACCTGGGCGGGTGGACGGATCTGTTCCTGTCCCGCGTATTCGAACTATGGGCCGCGATCCCGCCTTTCTTCCTGATCATCACGGCGGCGGCTTTCTTCCCGCCGAGCCTGTTCTGGATCATGATCATCATCGGATTCACCGGGTGGGTGGGCATCGCCCGGCTGACCCGGTCCCAGTTTCTCCAGGTACGGGCATTCGACTACATTGCGGCCGCCCGGGCCCTGGGCTGTTCGAATCTGCGCATCATGGCGGTGCACATCCTGCCCAATGCCATCGCCCCGGTGCTGATACCCGCGGCTTTCGGCGTGGCCGGCGCCATCCTGGCCGAATCAGGGCTGAGCTTCCTGGGCATCGGCGTGCCTGCCGAGGTCATCACGTGGGGATCGCTGCTGGCCGGCGCGCGGAGCAATATCGCGGCCTGGTGGCTGGTAATCGTGCCCGGATTCGCCATATTCATCACGGTAACGCTGTACAACCTGCTCGGTGACGGGCTGCGCGACGCCCTCGACCCCAGGCAGCGCGGCAACGCATAAGAGGCATCGTGGACACGCTTCTGAGCCGCAAGTGATAACGGATAAGAGGTGAGATTTGAATCCGATCCTCCGTGTACATGACCTGAAGACCTACTTCGACACCGAGGGTGGCGTGGTGCGGGCGGTCGACGGCGTCAGTTTCGAGGTGGAGGCCGGCAAGACCCTCGGCATCGTGGGCGAATCCGGCTGCGGCAAGAGCATGACCGCCTATTCCATCCTGGGGCTGATCCCACAGCCCCCCGGCCGTATCGCCGGAGGCGAGGTCTTTTTCGAGGACAGGGATCTGCTGAAGCTGTCGCCTCGACAGATCCGCGGCATAAGGGGCAATGACATCGCCATGATCTTCCAGGAACCCATGACGTCCCTCAACCCCGTATTTACCGTCGGCGAACAGATCGCCGAGGCCATTCGCCTGCACCTGGGAGCGGACCGGAAGGACGCCTGGAAACGGACCGTCGAGCTGCTGGACCTGGTGGACATCCCGCTGCCGGAAGAGCGAGCCGCGGCCTATCCCCATGAACTCAGCGGAGGCATGCGTCAGCGCGCGATGATCGCCATGGCGATCTCCTGCGAACCCAAGTTGTTGATCGCCGACGAGCCTACAACGGCGCTGGACGTCACCATTCAGGCGCAGATCCTCGACGTACTGCGGCGCCTGCAGGCAGAACTGGGCATGGGCCTGGTCCTGATTACCCACGATCTGGGCATCGTGGCCGAGATGGCAAGCGAGGTACTGGTCATGTACGGGGGACAGGTCGTGGAGCAGGCCGACGTCAAAACGCTGTTCGGGCGTCCGCGCCATCCCTATACCCGCGGCCTGCTCGCATCGGTTCCGACCATGAGTTCGGGGACGGAAGAACTATCGACGATCGAGGGCACGGTGCCGGATCCCGTGGACTTCCCGGCCGGATGCCGCTTTGCGCCGCGCTGCGATTTCGCGGTGGAACCATGTCGCCGGCCGCAGACCTTGATAGACGTGGAAGGCCGCCACACGGTTCGATGCGGCGAATGGCAGCGGGTAATGCAGGAGGCGATGACGTAGCGGAGTGGAGCCATATGACTGAATCGAATGAAATGTTGTTACGGGTCCAGGGCCTGAAGAAGCACTTTCCCGTAGGGGCTGGACTGCTCCGGCGTCACCGGGCGATGATCAAGGCCGTCGACGGCGTCGATCTTTCGCTCGAGCGGGGTGAAACGCTGGGCCTGGTGGGTGAAAGCGGGTGCGGAAAGACCACGATCGGACGCGCGATTCTGCGCCTGATCGACCCGACTGCCGGGACGGCGACATTCCTTACCGCCCTCGAGGATGGCGAAGAACGGAGGCCGCACGCGGTCTTTTCCATGACGAAAGGCGATCTCCGGCGGCTGCGCCGCCAGATGCAGATCGTCTTCCAGGACCCCTACGGTTCTCTCAACCCGCGTATGACCGTGGACGCCCTGCTCAGGGAACCCCTCACCGTTCACGGCCTGAGCACCCGCGCGGAGGCCGGGGACCGCGTGACGGACCTGCTCGAAACGGTGGGGCTGAATCCCGCGCACGCCCGCCGCTATCCCCATGAGTTCAGCGGCGGCCAGCGCCAGCGCATCGGCATCGCCCGCGCCCTGGCCGTCCGGCCCGAACTGATCATCGCCGACGAGCCGGTCTCGGCGCTGGATGTCTCGATCCAGGCGCAGATCATCAACCTGCTCAAGGTGCTGCAGGACCGGTTTCAGCTCAGCTACCTGTTCATTTCCCACGACCTCCGCGTGGTGCGCCATATCAGCGACCGGGTGGCCGTGATGTACCTGGGCAAGATTGTCGAAACCGCCACGCGAGACCAGCTCTATGCGAAGCCGCTCCACCCATATACCACCGCTCTGCTTTCGGCCGTACCCCTGCCCGATCCCACACTGGGGCACGACCGGATCATTCTCAAGGGCGACGTCCCCAATCCGGCGGACCTGCCCCCGGGTTGCCCCTTCCATCCCCGGTGTCCACTGGCGGAAGCCCGGTGCAGGACCGAAGTTCCCGTGTTGGAAGACAAGGGGAGCGCCCACCAGGCGGCGTGCCACCTGGTCTGACGGCCTCCAGTCAACTCGCTGGTTCGTCCCGCAGCGCGCGCAGCGCGGCAAGGTAATCCGCCTCCATACGCCGTTTCTTCTCTTCCGGAAGAAAGCTGAAGCGAACCCCGTTCAGCAAGATCCCGTCAATGGTGTCCCTGGAAAAACCGCAGGGGTCGACGAGTAAATTCAGTTCATCCGTCAGGGTGGTATTGAAGAGGGGCGGATCGTCCGAATTGACGGTGGTGGCCACGCCGGACTCGTGGAGGCGTTTCAGGGGGTGGGATGCCATGTCGGGGTATATTCCCAGGCAGATATTGCTCGAGGGACTGACTTCCAGCGGAATGCGATGCTCCGCCAGGTAGGAAACCAGATCCGGATCCTCGATAGCCCGGACGCCGTGGCCGATGCGTTCGGCGCCCAGATACTTCATTGCGTCCCAGATACTTTCCGGGCCGAGGTGTTCGCCTGCGTGGGGCGCGCTGTGCAGCCCGGCCGCCCTCGCCCGGTCGAACCACGGCGCGAACCGCGCGGGCGGATACCCGGTTTCCAGTCCGCCCAGGCCCAGGGCGACCACGCCGTCGTTCACGCCCTCGATGGCCACCCTGGTTGTATAGTCGAACCGGGCTACTTCCGGGTAGTCGTTGCGCACCACGTCGAATACCCAGTTGATCTCGCCGCCGAAGGACTCTTTTACCCGGCGGCGCCCTTCCGTGAGACCCGCAAACCACACGTCCTGATCGACCCCGTTGATCCAGAGGTGGGTGCTCGGCGAGAAGGTGACCTCCGCGTATCGGATGTTCTGCCGGGCCATGTCGGCGCCGAATTCGTACACGATCAGTTCGAAATCCTCCACCGTGCGGAGGCACCTCGTGATGGCGACATATACCTCGATGAAATGGTGGAAGTCCCTGAACCGGTACCAGTTGCGCAATCCCTCCTCGGTGTCCGCCGGCAGATCGACGCGGTGTCGTTTCGCCAGCATCACCAGCGTGGACGGCTGGATTGAGCCTTCGAGATGGACGTGCAACTCCACCTTTGGCGCGGCGGCGATGTAGTCATATAGGGACATGGCGTTACCGCTCACTCGCACTGCGTTTCAATTTGCCCGGGGGCGACGGCCACCGAGGGCCAGTAGGCGTAGGGCATAGTCAAAAGGCTAGCCCCGATCGCCTTCTAGAGCAGATTGGATCCGCTTGATCGCGGTCTGGATTCCGTCCCACTCTTCCCCGTTTTCGCGAAGGTCTTTCGCGATATCCTCCAGAATGGGGATGGCGCGGGGTTCCCGAAGCCGCTCAAGCTCGTCGACCGCTTCGCGCAACAGGTCCTTCCCGTAAAGGGGGTAGCTGTCAGAGAGAAGCTCGGGCTCCTTCAGAAAACGAAGAAACTGGACGCGGACTTCCTCGGTGTCCGGGGCGTCAATCCATAGACGGCGGTTCGATCGGAGGATCTGGTTACCGGTTTTGGGATTAACGTCTGAAACCCACTCGTGGACATACACTGGTCCCAGCGGTACGTCAAACCCTCGTTTCAGCCGTGACGTATGGTTGCCGCAGTAGGTCCAGAACGGGTCTTCAATATCCAGTCCCCCGATCTCGCAGTAGCTCGCGACGTTCCCGTCCGGCAAGGGGTCGTAATCTCGCCGACCGGCGTTGGCCGTATTGAATCGGCAGGTGCCGCAGCAGTCCGAACCGCCATTGGGCATGTATCTGACTCCTTACCTAATCGACCGAAACGGACTTCGGGCCTTCCTCTAGACCTCGGCAAGGCGCGGGGATTAGCGGACCTGTTCTTTCAGATGAATGTAAAGGTAGGCTCAGAGAACGTAAAGCGCGAGCACATTTGCCATGACAAACTCCCTGCCGGCACCTACTATGTATGGATCGGTCGAAACCAATGAAAAGGAGCTTAAAGTGGAACTATCAGTCGTCAGCGGCGGAGTCTTCAAACTGGACGGCGGGAGCATGTTCGGGATCGTACCGAAGCCGCTCTGGGAGAGTATCTGCCCTCCCGACGAAAAGAACCGGATCACCAACGACACGAACTGCCTGCTCATCAGGAAGGACGGTCGTAACATCCTGGTAGACACGGGCTACGGCGACAAGATGACCGACCGGGACAGGGGTATCTACGGGATGTCGGGTTCCACCGTCCTGGGGTCTCTGTCGGCTCGAGGCGTGTCCGCGGAAGAAATCGATCTCGTCATTCTGAGCCACCTTCATTTCGACCACGCGGGCGGCGCGACCGTTACGGACGGGGAAGGCGGCGTCGTACCCGCTTTCCCGAATGCGCAGTACGTGGTTCAGAAAGGCGAATGGGAAGATGCGCTGAACGACTACGGCACCATGAAATCCACCTATCGCCCTGAGAATTACCAGCCCCTCATGGATCAGGGCGTGATTACCCTGTTGGAAGGC
>JAPOYX010000235.1:13310-41749 GCA_026706345.1 Gemmatimonadota bacterium
TGGAGATCGAGGACGGGATCCGGGTGGAGGTGACCGGCGGCCATACCCGCTTTCACCAACTGGTGAAGGTGGAGTCAGGCGATACCAGGGCGGTCTACCCGGGCGATATCCTGCCCATGACGACCCACCTGCGCGCCCCCTACAACATGGCCTACGACCTCTTCCCCTACGATACTATGGTGGCCAAGATGCGCCTGCTCCGGCAGGCGGCCGACGAAGGCTGGATTATCGTCCTGGATCATGACGCCAGCGTCTCATCGGGCAGGATTTCATGCGAGGGAGAAGACCGTTACGAATTCGATCCTGTGGCGTTGAATCTGCACTCCGCTTGATACATGGTGTCCCGCCGACCGATGTCCGCCCAGCCAGGGACCGGCCAGGGACCGACCGACAGGCCGAGTTCCGACTAAACCGTTAAAACATGCTGTCTAACGGGCGCCCGCGCCGAATATCTGCGTGCGCCACATGACGCGGCGCTGCCGGTCGTCGAAGGGCGTCCGTCGGTGCATGGTGCAGCGGTTGTCCCACATGACCAGGTCGCCGACCTGCCAGCGGTGTTTCCACACAAACCGCGCGTCGGTGGCGTGGGCGATCAACTCGTCCAGCAGAACCTGTCCATCCTTCGTGTCCAGATCCGCAATATGATGGGTCAGGTGGGGGCTCACATAGATCACGTCGCGGCCCGTCTCCGGGTGGGTGCGCACGACCGGGTGCATCGTGGGTTCCGGCGTGTTCAGCGCGTCGATGGGATGGCGGTGGACGGCGTGAAGCCCGTCGATACGGGACCGCACACTGTGGTCGAGGGCTTCGCAGGACGCGTATCCGTTGGCCCACATCGTCTCGCCACCCTCCTCGGGGATCTCCAGCGCGTACAGCAAGGAAATGGTACCGGGTTCCGGCAGGTAGGACAGGTCCGAATGGAAGGGGATTTCCTCGCTGCCGAGCGCCCCGATGGGCTTGCCGTCCTCAGTCACGTTCGAAATGACGAAGATCTCCTCGATGGGGCGGTCCGGCTGCGGCCTCACGTGCGGTACCGGCTCTCCGAAATAACGCGTAAACCGGACCAGGTCCCCCTGACTGATCTGCTGATCCCGATAAAACAGCACGCAGTGATCGAGGAAGGCTTCGCGGAGCGCCCGAACAGTATCCACGTCCAGGTCAGCCCGCAGATCAAGACCCCGCACCTCCGCGCCGAGCGCGCCGCCGGTCGGTATGACTTCAAATGGGCCCATCAGTTTCTCGAAAACATGAATCCTGCGTCCAATCCCGTTTTACGTAATTGTCCTAATACCTGATGGCTAGACATTGGTCGCGTTCGGATCGTTCCAGAAGTCTTCCAGTTCGACGCCTAGTCCGTCCACCGTACGGTTGCACCAGGCGAAGAAACCCGTGATCTGGTTGATCTCGAGGATCGCCTTGTCGCCGAACCCGGCCTCCCTTAAATGTTCGATATCGGACTCGGCGGTCGAAGCGGGCGCCAGAGTCAGTTTGCGGACGTAGTCGAGCATGGCGCGGTCGGCGGCGTCCAGGTCCGCCTTGCGGTAGTCCTTCTTGATCGCATCCACCAGTTCACGGTCGTTGATCTCTCTGAGGAGCCCCTCCCCATGATGGCGGATTCAGTACTCGCACTCGTTCAGGGCCGAGACGGTCGTCGCGATCATCTCCCGCTGTCCGAGCGTGAGGTCGCAGTCTCCATGCATGAGGCCCTTGTAGAAGACCATCACCGCCCGCATCGCCCGCACGTTCAGGCTGTGGGCCTTGATGATGTTGTCCACGCCTCCCCACGAGCGCATCGAGCCGTCGTAAATCCTTTTCAGCGGGCCTTCCGCTTCCGATTCGGCGATGGTGCGTATCCAGGCCATAAATCTTCTCCCTGATTGGGTTACAGTCCGAAGTGCCGCCGCATGCGGGTCACGGCAGCTTTCTCTTCCTTGCTCAATGACTCCAGTTCGTACTCCTCTTCGGTGATCTGATCGCGGAATTCCTCGAAGGGCAGCCCGCCTTTTCCGGTCTCGTTGAAGTATGCGCTGAGCTGGTATCGCTGGAAGATATTCATCCTGGGATAGTCCTCGGTCCAGACGGCCGCGTCGTGCAGCACATGGGTCGAAAACACGAGCACATCGCCTGCGTCCATCGGCACGGTGATCGAGACGGGCGGGTGGTCGCCTACCCTCAGGCCGTCCGGTGGGGCGAAGGCCGATTTATGGCTTCCGGGCACCAGGCTGAACCCCGTACCCACGGGCACGTCGGCCAGCGCGACCCAGGTGGCCAGGTGGCTGCAGTAGATCTCCCCGCCCGCCGCCTGGTAGTCATTGTGGGGGTTGCGGAACCCCGGCGGGAACTTGAACCCGCTGTCGTCCCGGTGGTAGCCCTGGCGATCCTCGTCACCCGGCGCAGCCCGGTCCATTTTCGTGAAGTTGCAGTGAAAGAGCCGCGGCATGCCCATCGTAAGTCCAGCGACCACGCGGATGATCTCCGGATCGGCGTTCAGGTCCTGAAACAGCCGGTGTCCGTACTGGATATGGTCCAGGTGCGTCTTGTACGGTTCCTGACGGTGCCTGAAAACCGGCGCGGGAATGTCGGCCTCGTCCGCGGCCAGCCAGCGATCGGTGACTTTCAGGATCCGCGCCAGGCGATCCGGCGCGATCACGCCGCGCAGGTGCAGAAACCCCTGCAGATCGAAATGCCACTTCTCTTCTTCCGTCAACAGACGGGCATATTGCGACGGCATGGACGCCCCTCTACCGTTTCAATCGACAAATACCACAGACGCGTTGGATCTCTTCGGTTTCAGGTGCCCTACCGCCCCAACCAGCCCCCATCGACGGCCAGAATCGCTCCGTGGACGTAGTTGGAAGCGTCCGAACTGAGGTAGACGACCGCACCGCCCAGGTCATTCGGCGCGCCCCACCGGCCGGCGGGGATACGCTCGGATATGGAACGGGACCGTTCCGGGTCGTTCTGGAGAGCGGACGTGAGATCGGTGGCGATATAGCCCGGCGCGATGGCGTTGACGTTGACGCCTTTGGACGCCCACTCGTTGGCCAGGGCCATGACCAGTTGCCCGACCGCGCCCTTGGACGCAGCGTAACTGGGCACGGTGATGCCGCCCTGGAAGGACAGCACGGATGCGGTAAACACGATCTTCCCGCGGCCGCGTGCGACCATGTCCCGTCCGATTTCCCGGCTCAGGATGAACGGCGCGTTGAGGTTTACGTTCATGACTGTGTCCCAGTATTCATCGGAGTGCTCCTCGGCGGGCGCCCGCAACGTAAGCCCCGCGTTGTTGACGAGGATATCGATGACCGGAAAATCTGATTTTACTTTGTGGATGAAGCCATACAGCGCGTCCCGGTCGTTGAGGTCGACGCTGTAGCCGGTAAACCGACGGCCCAGGGCCGTGACGGCCCCTTCGATTTCGCTCCCTTGTTTCTCCATGGACGTGCTCACGCCCACGATATCCGCGCCTGCTTCGGCGAGCGCTTCGGCCAGTCCCCTGCCGATTCCCCGGCGGCAGCCGGTTACGAGGGCGGTTTTGCCGTCCAGTCTGAATGCATCCAGTATGGACATGAAGTCTCCGTTCTAGAGCGTGAGCCGTTGAGGACAATGGATCCAAAGCACGGTCAGCGGACCGCTTATGGACGATTAGAAAAAGTTGCAGCGCGGGTGGTTTGTCAACCGGGAAATCCGGAAGCTGCGGGCGCGCCTTGTGTTGCCCGTTTTCCAATGACGGTACGACGGGAAACATGGCGCTGTCGGTTCCTGCTGAACGCCGAAGTGTGCAAGCCAGGAAAGTAAGTATGCCCGAGGGAACAGCCGGCTATTTCAAACCGGGGAAAAGATGCTCGACGATTTTCAGAAGGATGATCGTGATGATGGGAATCGCACCAATGAAAAGGTTCAGTTTGACTTCTATGGATTTAAGCCGATCCCGGATGCTATGGTCTTTCGTGTACACTTCCGAAAACAGCAAATTGAGCCTGTCCGTATCTGAAACGACTGAATCTGCCTGTTTAACTCCTGGTTGGTCTGTCATTGGCCATGCTCCGATCCGAGTGGGTGGACGTTTTCCGTATGGGGTTACATCATTAGTCATTGGCTGCCCACCGGTTCTCGAGTCATTTGCTGGACTTTTTGCAAAGGGTAAGATCGACTGTCTTCTCGACGAGCGTATGCAAGACGGGGGGTGAACCCCGCGGACCTCTTCGGCGAAGCCGTCAGATGCGCGTCGGCGCCAGGTTCCAGGCCTGCAGCGACTTGAACTGTGCCGCGCCTCCGCGTGCGAACAGGCTGATGCCCGTGCTGTCGGTTCGCGTCGGATAGATGCGCTGGGTCACGCATTGCCGGCGGTTGGCGAAGACCTCGAGGATCGATCGGTCCAGGAAGATGCGCAGGATCAGCGGTTCGCCCGGAGCCAGTTCGAAGGGCCCTTCCTGGGCGGTTACATACTGCTCGTGTTCTGACAGGTGCGGCTGAAGATTGCGGAATCGCGTGTATCGTATATCGCGGTCGAGCGACGACCGGCTGACGTCGACCCGAAGCACAGCGGCCTCCATATCGCAGGAGACCGCGGTTTCCTCCTCGCCCCCCGGGGAGCGCCGCACCTTCACACCTACCTCCCGCGCATCCCGGGGATCGATTTCGATGGCCAGTTCCAGGCAGTCCCCGCCGATTCCCTCGAGCGCCACATCCGCATCGGCGGCGATGTCGATGGGGCCGTTCCGGCGGGCATCCAGCCGGAGTACTTTCAGCTCCGGGACAGGATCGATCTGCAGGTGACCACCGGGCCCCAATGACAGCAACCGTGGAACGGTCATTGCGCCCGACCACCCGGATTCGCGCTCGCGCTCGTTGCCGCGCAGTTCGCGGACCCAGTCGAAGAAGACGCGCCGGCCGTTCGGATCGAGCAGGGTCCGCGGGCCGCCGAGATGCCCCCCTTCCCAACTCAAGCGCCCGTGAATATCGGGGCAAAACAGCTCATCCCGGACCTGGCCGATATAGTACTGGCTTCCCTGCAGATGGCTGCAGAAAAGCAACACGTGCCGGTCGCCGAGGGGGAAGAAATCGGGCACGGCGCAATCTTCGCCGCTTTCGGTCCACTCCCGCCGCGACTGGTAGAACAGATCGACGAACTCCCAGGTGCGCAGGTCCGCCGACTTGAACAGGTAGGCCGCGTCCCCCCGGCCTTGCGGGTCGCTCTTGTTGACGGCGGCGTAATACAGTCCGTCCGCCAGCCAACCGCAGGGGTCGTGGATGGTGTAGCGGCCGAAGTCGGCGCTTCCCGCTTCCGGCTGGGGGATCACCGGATTGTCCGGATCTTTGGTCCACTCGATCAGCAGGTCGTCGCTGCTGCGGGCGAGGCAGAGGCCGTCGGGATTGCCGTAGTAGATCAGCACCGGAACCCCTTCCTTGCTGACCAGGGCGCCTCCGCTGTAGCAGCCCTTTCGGTCCGGACCGTCCGCCTCTGGCGTCAGCGCCACCGGATGGTGCACCCAGTGCACGAGGTCGACGCTGGAGGCATGGCCCCACTGAATGAGATGCCAGTAGGCGCCGTGCGGATTGTACTGGTAGAAGATGTGGTAACGGCCCTTCCAGTAGAGAGCCCCGTTGATATCGTTCATCCAGGCCGCCGGAGGCGTGAAGTGATAGGCGGGCCGGTGCGGGTCGAAGGCCAGAGCGGCGGCGAGGTCGCCTGCCTCCCTGATACGGGCTTCCATCCGTTCTATCTGGTTGTCGGCAGTCATGTTTTTCGCTCCCAGATCGGCTTCCCGGGGATTCAAACGTCGGACCGATGCATGGCCCGGGTTACGAATCAACGGCAGATTCCGATTGGACGGGCGGTTTTATTTGGCGCACATTCGCGGAATCGGTGAAGATCTGCTTGATTCGCGGAGGACACATGAGCGTAATTTATATTCAAAAAGCCGGCAGCGCCAGATCGTCGAAAGTCGAGGAACCATGATCATAAACGATCACCGATACATGATTCGTTCGCTCAATTCGAATCAGACCTACTGGGAACAGGGCGTTTTCCCGGAATGGACCGCGCTGAATTGTTACCGGCATTATCCGGACGGCGGGATCGGCACCGGCGTGGAGCCGCACTACCACGACAACGACGAAATCTGGCTGTTCACCGCGGGCCGCGGAGTGGTCTGGCTGGATGGGGTGCGGCACGACATCACGCCGAACACGCTGGTCTATACGCCCATGGGCTGCGTCCACCAGTTCCAGATGTTCACGCCCTACGAGAACAACGCCATCGTGACGCGGCTTGAGCGGGCGAAAAGGCCGCTGCACCTGACCGTCGAGGAGTACGGCCCGCCTGAACCCACTGTTCCGGGCTTTGTCGTGCCGGGTGAGCATAACACCGGCTCCACCCCTGAACCGGGGTCCCGCTGCCCCATAGTCGAGTGGAGGTTGCAGCGCCACGAGGACATTAACGGGCAGGGAACGGCCGAATTGAGCATGCACGAGCACTGGATGGTGCTGGAAGGGGCCGTGCAACTGGCGGTGGAAGATCAGGCCGTGTCCATGCACCCGGGAGACATCGCTTTGCTTCGAGCAGGCGTCACCCGACGCTTGTCCGCGGATGACCGGGAGACCAGGGCTGTGGTCGTGCGGGAAAACCGGGCAGGCATGGGCTAGTCGGCGCCCGTCGCCTGGTGAATCTCGTCGAGCCAGACGACCATTTCGGCAGTAATATCGTTGTGCGGTTCGGTCAGGCCCATCTCCGGCCAGGCCCAGGCCCCGTTGCCCAGCTGGACTTCGACCAAGTTGTTTCCGACCCTTTCGGCCATCTCGCGATATTTCTCCTCACCCGTCAGCGTGTATAACATCGCTCCCGCCCAGCCGACCTTGCCGGCGCGCAGCAGTCTGAAGTGGTAATCCCCTACGTGCTCGCAGAACCGCATGTACTCCCGCGCAAGCTCCAGCCATTCTCCCTCGCCCGTAGCCATGTACAGGCGGCACAGGAATCCCGCCGCGATGCCGGGATGGTAGAAGGACTGGTCCCGTGACTCGTCCCTGGTCAGGACGTACCGGAAGTCGTCGCCATCCATCACCCTGGTGATCAGTCCGCGTTCGCGGCTGTAGACCGTCCACAGTTCGCGGGGGTAATCGGGCTGTTCTTCCATCAGTCGCCGCATCCACCTGCCGACTCCCTTCGCCACGTCCAGTCTGCCGGTATAGACGGCGCACCAGCCACAACCGCTCACGACCCAGAGATCCTGTTCGGTTTCGGCGCTTCGTTCCGATGGATGCGCGTAGAACCCGCCGCTTTCCGAATCGAGGAATTCGAGGAGGAAATCCATGCCGCACCGGGCGAGGTCGAAGGCGCCCATGCGATGCGCCGCCTTGATGACCCAGGCATTGTGGTAGGTGTAGTAGTAGCTGTTCAGTCGGTCGGCGGGACGGGGACCGAAATCGCCGTTGGGGAGGAACCCGTTGTGTCTGATCCAACTGAGCAGGCGGCTTGCCGCGTGAGACAGGCCGCACACGAGAAACGCGGCGGGTACCTTGTAGTACTCGATGACACCGAGTTCCGGGTCGCCGAAGCCGCCATCCTGCCGGACCTGGCCGAGCAGGTAGCGGCCACCACGGTCTCTCGCTTCCTTGAACCGGTTCATTCAGTACTCCGGCGTAGAGCGTTTGACGATCAAATCCATCGGGCCTGTACCCATCCACCCATTCGTATTGAGATAATCCGAACCCGCTTCCTGATTGAATGCTACACCGGAATCATTACATTGTAAACCCGAACAGGGCATGTTTCGCGGCAACAAGGCCCTCAATGTGCACAATCGCACTCGGCATTTCAATCTCAACCACAGCGCTGCCGCCTGTAATGAGGATGGAACTGGACATGAAGATAACGAGTGTTACGCAGTTATGGATGCTTTCGATGCTAATGGCTGGTTGTTCGAACGTCATCTATATTGAGTCGGCGAACCAGAACAGCCGGGTCGATTACGTGGTGATTCACGCCACCTCGGCGAATTTCGCGGAATCGGTAAGACTGCTCACCACCCGGACCGGGTATCCGGTCAGCGCACATTACCTGATTCCCGACGAAAACGACCCTACCTACGGTCACCGCCGGTTGCGTTTGCATCAGTTCGTGAAGGAAAGCCAAAGGGCATGGCACGCCGGTGTCAGCTACTGGGCCGGGCATACGGGGCTTAACGCCCGATCCATCGGGATCGAGATCGTAAATGAGTTTAGTTGCGTGTCGG
Organism: Gemmatimonadota bacterium; assembly: GCA_026706345.1. Classification (NCBI taxonomy): domain Bacteria; kingdom Pseudomonadati; phylum Gemmatimonadota; species Gemmatimonadota bacterium. The sequence goes on from JAPOYX010000235.1 coordinate 21,545, forward strand.
ATACGTCAGCTGTCGAGGATAGCGGTCCGGACGCGCTCGACTGTGATTTCCCGCCTTTCAGTGAAGCGCAGATCGAGATGTTGATCGAATTGCTTCGGGGCATTCAGCAACGGCACCCTCGCATTGGACCGCTCGATTTCGTTGCTCACTCCGATATTGCGGTCCCACACAGGCGCCGGTCGGATCCGGGCCCCCTTTTTCCCTGGCGGCGGCTGTACGACGAAGGCATAGGCGCCTGGTATGACGAGGAAACCAGGTTGCGTTACGTGGCGCGATTCGAGAACCAGCCTCCGACGGTCGAAAGACTGCAGGCCGCGCTGCTCAGGCTGGGATACCTGGTCGAACCAACCGGCGAACTCGACCACCAGACGCGCTTCGCCGTACGCGCGTTTCAATTGCATTTTCGACCCTCCGACTATGGCGGCGCGCCCGACGTTGAAACCGCGGCCATCCTCTGGAGCCTTATCGAAAAGTACCGCGGCGGGAACCCGCCTTGACTGTCGCGACCTGCCCCTTGTGCCAGGTATCGCAATTCAAAAAAAACGTCGAGAAACCAAATTGGGAACGCGACTAATCATTAAATCAGGCCAGACGAGATAAGAGGATATCCAATCCAATTTAAATAACAGGCTCTTCCCATCGAAACGACTGCCGCAGATATGGAAGGAGTCGGACAACGATGGTAACAACCCGCGACAACTAGACCTTTGGAGCGCAGATTACGACCGCCGCCGGAATGTTCGTCGTGACGCTCGGGATCCTGTTTATAGCGACCCTTACTTACCTGGATCGAGGGGACAAGGAGTTTCGGGACGAGGTCCGATCGGAGTTGAAGGAAATGCGAACCGAGTTTGCAGCCTTGCGAACCGAGTTTGTTTCGATGAGATCCGAGATACACGACATGAATACCCGTCTCGGCAGGGTCGAAGGGTATCTGAGGGTATCCGGTGATGAGTAACTTATCCAGTTGATGTAAGAGAAATCAAGTATGGTATGACGTAAAGACTTTGTTGTCACGTTAAAATGTATCGGAAAGAGGGTAGCCTGATGATTACCGAACATACGAGAAACGAGATTTGGGAGGAATTCCTGGACGCCTCCAGACTCGTCAGGTATTACGGAAAACTCGAGTTCAGGAACCAGATATGGTACGTCGGCAACAGGCTGTTGCTTCTGTTGTTCTCATTAGGGGGCATTGTCGCGCTCTTCGACATACTGCCGGACTCCATCCGCATCGCTATCGGCGCCTTCATCAGCCTTCTTATCGCACTGGAATACGTTCTCAACATCGGACAGAAGACAGCGGTCCTGCGTTACATCTACATCTCATGCGCTGAGCTGGAAGATCAATGGAGTGTTTTATGGAACCGGATCGAGAATAACAGGATCGACGAGACAGAAATATGGAGAGAGCGGGAGGAACTGTCTCGCAGATGTCTCCGGGTCACCAGCAAGGCTAAGGAATTGGGCGTGCGAGACAATATTCGTATCAACAAAGAATCGGCGGAAGAGGCTTACAGGGTAATGGAGGACAGGTATGTCGAAAGGTAAACCACCTGAATCTAAAGAAGACAGAATCTCACGTGGATTACCGCCAAGACCCAGTGCGCCCAAACCGCCGCCGCCTCCAAAACCCAAACCTCCCATTAAACCAGAAGAAAAGTAGGGTAATTACTAATGTTACCCCGCCGAAAACGTACAGAAGGAGCGCGGCATGACAATTATTGATTATCTAATGCCGGCGGCCGTGATTTTAGTCGTGGTTTTAGGCTGGATATTCAGTTGGATTTTCTTCCTCCGGGGCAAGATGGTCGAAAAACATGAACTGGATACCGCCAGGAACGACGTGGTAAGAGAGGTCGGCACACTACGGGAAGGGACGATGGCAACTTTTGCCGAATTGAAGGCCGACTTGAGAGAAATCAGGCATGACGTAAAGACCTTATTGTCACGTTGTGAATCATGAAATCACACCAGGGCTTAATCATAGGTTCCTGGAATTCGAGAATCCAATACGAGTACGCGACTATTCAAGAAACCAACAAGGGCACGCGGCTGAAAATGAGGGTAATCAAGGGTTAGAAATGAATAAGGAAACGTGGTTCCAACGAAATGGGGCTGTCTTCACGGGAGCGATCGCATTAATAGCAATACTGACTTACTTGCATGTTACAGTGGGTGAGTTAAGAACTGAATTCAGAGATGAATTTAGAAATATCAATGCCTCGTTAGACAGAGTTGAAACCAAGATAGACGAGGTAAGGGGATATCTCTCAGATACAGTGCAGATTCTACGAAGAATGACACCCCACCGGCTGACCGGAAGAAGTGATACGGTTACCAGAAAAGAAACTCACAGTGTTCGATCCTCTCTCCCATGTACGGCCGCAGCGGTGTCTTTGGAGATAAGGTTTTTCAAGTAACCTGAAAGAAGGTTTAAGGGAGTCTGTCGCCCGGCTTCTTAGCGGCTATCTGAAGGCCAACCTCAACCCATAGAACAAATGATACAGGGCATAACGATGGCGCGTAATACATGGACTGATGTTACAATAAAGGCCGCGTTGATTGGGGCTGTAATGCTGATGTACTTGGATTTGAGAGCGGAAATCAGATCGGTCAACACCAAGATTGATCAGGTCGAAAATAAACTCGAAGCCAGTATCGCCAGAGTCGAGACGAAAATCGACGAGGTGCGCGGTTACCTGAAATTCAATGTTTCGAATCAGTCCGAGACCGATACCCCGGCGATTCCAGATAAATAGTCATTAATTTCCTAATCTGGACGCGTACTCTTACCACCGTGGACGGTAGGCTCGCTGCACCACTGCCTGCGAAGCACCGCCAGCGGATCGAGGATTGATTCGGGCAGTCCGAGCAGCCCGACGAGCACGGCCTCATCCAGCGCCTGGCGGGTCTCGTCCCGATACGCCTCGTTTGCCGGCAGTAGTGGACGACCCTTAAACTCCTCGAAGATAAGATCCGCCTGTTCGTACTGCGCGTCGGTGAGCGTGCGCGCGTCCAGCACGAGCAGTTCGGGCAACCTGCTGATGGTCAGGTTGGCTCGTCCCGCTTGCTGCACTGTACCTGTCCACCAGAACAGGATCAGTCCCAACGTGGAGTTAGCCCACAGCGCGGTCACAGTCTCAAATCTACGGTTGTTCATCAGGAAATTCGGCCAGGCTCTTCCTCCCAGCGTCTCCGCTGGCGTTAGGCACGCGGCCAAGCTCTGAGAGTTGAGTCGAAAATCAAGACTGAAGTGGAGCCTGGTTGCAGTTCTCCAGGCAGAATGTGCGCGATCTTCACAGTCTTCGCGTATCAGCCCAGCGCTGTCGGACTGAACTACAATTTGACGTTCTCGTTCCGCGGAGTGCCTCCAAAGGGCGGGAAAAGTTGGTTGATCTGAGGTATGTACGATGTCAAAAGGGCCTCGAAAGTACCCCGATTCCTCTCCTGTTCTTCTTACATCTCCGCCGTTTATATCGAGGTGGTACAAGCCGCGACTTCCCAATTCACGAAGTGTAGTCGTCGGGACGGAATACGTTTCAGGCACTCGTGGCAGTTTCAGATTTCCATCTTGCAGGTTTCTCACAGTATCTACGAGCTCGGCATGTACCACCGACGCACAGTGGCCTTCGTCCCAGTTTCCTCGTGTGAGAATACCGTAGTGATCGTCTCCAATGGAGATTCGCGAGGCACCTTGTCGGACCGCGTCCCTAATCGCAGAGGCGATCCCGCTTGCCTCGGTTCCAGACGCCGGTGATTTTCTCAGTGCGACGTAAGTTACAGGATTGGCCGTATCCTCGGTTTGCACCTGCTGTGGGTTAATCGGTGTGGCTCTGCGACTTGCGACCAGCAACACCTCACCCATACCGGTATCGGCGGAGAAAGATACCTCGCTGTCTTGACCAATGGATGTCAGACTCACTACCATAGCACGCTCATATTTCATACGTAGCAGGTCGCGGCTCGCCTTCCATGCACTTCCCTGAAGAAGACTAAGCGGCATCACAAGTGCAAGTACGCCACCTGGACGTATTTTGGTGTCGGCAAGGTCAAGAAAATTGGACGCGAGTCCGGCATTACCATGGCCGGCGGGGTCATTAATCTCATTTCTGATATCCCGAAGTAGTCGAGCCATGGCGTACTGCTCTTCCTCGTTGTTACCCAATCCGGCAAATGACGGCACCGGGACGTCGGTCGCCTCGTGGTTGGTGGGACGGGTAAAAGGCGGATTCATGATCACTATATCCATCGAATGATGTTCCAACAGGAATGTGTCGGTCCACGTACCCGCTTCTCGTCTTACGTCCCTGGTGCTATCCGTACCACTATGGACCATGATCCCGGTGTTCTCGAACAATCCGGTACCGTGCTGTGCACGTATAAGGTCGAGCGCGCCCAGCGCGAAGGAAACCGCCCCTACCTCGTCTTCCTGCTGCCCGTATGGCAGTAGATGTACCCGGGTTTGCTTGAATGGGGTCGTCGGATGTGTGCTCGACATCATCGACGTAGTCAGATGGGTCGCAGCCGGCATGATATCAGCCGCGAAGATGGAGTTCTCCATCATAGTCCTATGGATAGCCTCATCATCGCCTCCGGCACGCCGATGACGACCTAACATGGCCTGATAGAGCGCCGTGATCAACGTACCCGTACCGCAAGCGAAGTCCGCGGCTCGGAGCTTCGTCACTTCCTCAATATCGCTCCATTCAATGTCCATCATCTCAACCGCAAGTTCCGAAAGCAGCGTCGCCGACGCAGGCAGGGTGTAAAACGTCGCGAGGAACTTCCTGTCGCTGATCATCTTCTGGAACATGCGCCCGTAGATATCATGCGACTGTGTGACGCCGTGAGCCTCCAATTCGCTAGATACGTCGGACAACTTTTCTAGAATGCTAGCGGCAATGTCGCCAGGAATTGGACTGAGGGCTCTGCTTGAAATGTGGAAGATGGGCCAGTAATTGATTTCAAGTATGCGCTCCCATTCACGCAGGACGGCCGCCTTGGGTATGACGCCCTGTCTGCGTAGTTCATCGATCGTCCGTATGTCAAAGGAACCTGCAAGCATCGACTGAAATGTAAGCGCATTGGCAATGATAGCCATGGCCATTCGCGAAGTCTGCTCACCGTCTTCCTGGCAGAGTGTTTCAGCTATGCGAGCGTTTATATCCGGTCTATTGGTCGTAGCTTCGCGTAACTGGACAGCTGTTTCGCTAATTCCACGTTCCAAAATGTCCAGGCTTTGCGCGACAATGCGCTCTGAAATCGACGCGGTTTCGATCAGGAGTGCAAGATCATTGATCGTACCGGTGATCCAACCACCCGCAGGCCAGCGCGATGGATCATCTTCGCCAGCTGTTTCGGTGTAGAGGCAGAACTCATAGGTTGCCTCCGCCGTCTGAGCATCAAGATCATGTTGAGGTACTGTTTTAAGCGAGTCGGGTACTCGAACAGCGACGCATTGCTCGATCGCCACACCGGATCCGCTGAGATGTCGGCCGAGGCGGTCGATGGCATCTTGTTCAACCGTTCGAGCAGGCAGGTACTCGGTCTCGACGACAACCACCGAACCACGCGGATTGCGAAGAACGACATCGGGCCTGCCGCCGCCTTGAAGCGTTTGGTGTTGTTCTGCGGTTAGCGTATCCCGCCAGCGAGGGTTTTTTGTGCGAAGGACGCGGGCCAGGGCTTCGTTGAAGGATCGTTCGTCATTGACTGGCATTACAACAACCGTTCATAAGGGGATCTTGGTTCAAGCTGACACCTTCTCAGCACAGGCATCCTACAGCTTCCCGAAAATCATCGACACACCCAGGCTGAACCACTTCCAGTCGTCCTGGGCCACGTTGTACTGGGCCTGGAGGCTGAATCGACCGATCAACAGACCGATTCCTGGGGATACGATCAGGTCTCTTTCGGTGACGAAGCCCGCTTCCTTATTCGCGCCCGCGTTGTCTTCCTGCCGCGTTCTCTTGTACACCACACCCGCGGAGCCCTGCAGGAACAGCCGTTCCAGGGGGTAGTACCGCAGGCCCAGCGTAATGGGAATGCTGGAGTAGTCTCCTTCAATCCGGTCGGCGATGCCATCCAGGTCCTGGTCGACTAAGTCTCCCAGTTCCGTGCGGGATTCGAACGCCTCGCTGCCGTAGGTGACATAAGCCCCCGAGGCGATGACCTGGGATCTATAGCTCAGCCAGTAGGTGAGCGCGGCATGGGCGCCGTATCCGTAGTCGTCTTCCACCAGGCCGGATGTGGGGCGGGCTGCCTCGGCGCCGAGATTGAAATTCAGCTGGCCATAGGCCGAATGGGTGAGTGTGGCCAGTACGGCTGCGAATACCAGTGCGCGTAATCCCTGTGCCATTTCATTTTCCCTGTTGGTCTTGAAGTCCGATCCGCGATCAGGCGGGGCGCCCATCGATGGGTACGTAGACGGCTTCTGTCGGACCGGTGTACTCGCCCACCGGCCGGATGATCCGGTTGTCGGCGTACTGCTCCAGGAGGTGGGCGGTCCAGCCGGCGATGCGGCTGCAGGCGAACACAGGCGTGAACAAACCCGCCGGAATGCCCATGGTAGCGTAGACCGAGCCGGAATAGAAATCCACGTTGCAGGCAATGCCCTTCCGGTCCATCATGGTCTTCTCGATCACGCGGGACACTTCATGCCACTTCGGGTCGCCTGACTTGCGGCCGAGTTCCTCCGAAAGGCGGCGCAGGTGCGTGGCCCTCGGATCCTCGGTCTTGTAGACGCGGTGCCCGAAGCCGGGGATTTTCTCCTTGGCGGCAAGCTTTTCTTTCACGTAGTCCTCGGCGCCGGCGATCTCCCCGATCTCGTGAAGCATGACCATCACGTCCCTGTTGGCGCCTCCGTGCAGCGGTCCCTTCAGCGTGCCGATGGCCGAGATGACGGCAGAGTGCATGTCCGATAGCGTGGCCGCGGTCACCCGTGCGGCGAAAGTCGACGCGTTCAATTCGTGGTCGGCGTGCAGGATCAGGGCGATGTCAAACGCCTTCGCGTGCTCGGAGTCCGGCAATGCGCCGTCCAGGCCGCCCAGCATGTACAGGAAATTGGCCGCGTGACCGAGCCCGGGATTCGGATCGATCACTTCCTGCCGGTTCACGATCTGATGCCATGCAGCGGTAACCGAAGCGAGTTGGGCGGTCAGCCGGACGGCCTTGCGCAGGTTCGCCTCGCGGGAGTGGTTCGCCACGTCCGGGTCGTACGCGGACAAGCAGGACACGGCCGAGCGCAGCACGTCCATGGGCGCCGTGTCGCGCGGGATCGCCCGCAGCAGATCCAGGACCTCGTCACGCAGAGCCCTGCCGGCGAGGAGCTGCTCGTTGAGTTCGGCCAACTGGCCCGGCCCCGGCAGGGCGCCGTGCCACAGCAGGCAGGCGGTTTCCTCGAAAGTGGAATGGGCGGCCAGGTCGTGAATGTCATAGCCCCGGTAGAGCATTCGACCCTGCAGGCCATCAATGAAACAAATGGCCGAGCTCGCGGCTACGACGCCCTCCAGACCCTTCTGAACCATCCCGGTCCCTTCCAGTTGAATGCCGATTTTGCCGTGGAGAGCATAGCGCGGCGACCCGCCCGTGTCAAGGGGTTTTTGACCCCGGACGGACTCCGGCTTCACATCGGGTTTTTGTTTGGCAATCGAACCCCGTACATTTATCTTATACATCTTCGATTTCGTGTGTCGTATCTCCGGAGCAAGGCGATGCCCTCAACACTTGATTCCGACACGATCACCCACGGCATAAGGGTCCAGGTGTTCCCGGGCTACCTGCCCGAACATTCCGATCCCGATCGAGACCAGTTTGTGTTCGGCTATCGTATCGTCATCACCAACGACAGCGAACGCTGGGTGAAACTGATCAACCGGCACTGGATCATCATCAATGCCGACGGGAAGCGGAGCGAGGTGAGGGGACCGGGGGTCGTTGGCCTGCAACCGGAACTCGAACCCGGCGAGAGCCATGAATACCAGAGCCTCTGCCCGCTCGATACGGAGTGGGGCACCATGGAAGGCGAATACGAAATGCAGGACGGAGAAGGCGGTCTTTTCGAAGTGGAAATCGGACGGTTCTACCTCGCCATCACGTCTGATGAGAAGGTGGAATCCGCGTAGTCTGCCGGCATGCCGCCGATACCTGGCGAACCCGGTGCAGTCGACGATGCCGCGTAACCCCGCAAGCAGGACGACAACACAGGAAGTTGGAGCGAAATCATGGCAAAAGGGTTGACGCCGCAGGCGGACGATTTCTCCGCCTGGTACAATGAAGTGATCGCGAAAGCCGAACTCGCCGACAACGCGCCGACGCGCGGGTGCATGGTCATACGCCCCTACGGCTATACGATATGGGAGAATATCGTTGCGGAACTGGACCGGATGTTCAAGGCCACCGGTCACGTGAACGCCTATTTCCCCCTGCTGATCCCCGAGAGTTTCTTTCAGAAGGAGGCGGAACATGTCGAGGGATTTTCACCCGAGTGCGCCGTCGTGACACATGGCGGAGGCAAGAAACTGGAAGAGAACCTGATGGTCCGGCCCACGTCGGAAACCGTCATCGCCGATATGTACGCGAAGTGGATACAGTCCTACCGCGACCTGCCCCTGCTCATCAACCAGTGGGCCAACGTATTCCGGTGGGAGCTGCGTCCCCGGGCCTTCCTGCGCACTACTGAGTTCCTCTGGCAGGAGGGGCATACGGCCCACGCCACCGCGGAGGAAGCCCAGGAGGAAACGCTCCGCATTCTCGACATCTATCGCACTTTTGTCGAGGATTACATGGCGATTCCGGTGCTCTACGGTCCTAAAACAGAGGCGGAAAAGTTCCCCGGCGCACTCCAGACTTATGCCATCGAGGCTATGATGAAAGACGGCAAGGCACTCCAGATGGGCACTTCCCACAACCTGGGCCAGAACTTCTCGCGCGCCTTCAATATCGATTTTCAGACGCGGGACGGGTCGCGGGAGTATGTGCATCAAACCAGCTGGGGGATGACCACCCGAACTATCGGCGCGATCATCATGGCCCACGGCGACGATAAGGGTCTGGTCCTGCCGCCGCGCCTGTCACCTTACCAGACTGTCGTCATTCCCATTGCGAAGTCCGACGAGGAACAGGTCGTCGTCCGGGAAGCCGTCGACGGGCTGCTCGAATCTCTGGAAGGTATCCGGGTGAAGGTCGACGACCGCGAGCAGTTCGGCCTGGGCTGGAAGTTTACCGAGTGGGAAACGAAGGGCGTGCCGCTGCGCGTGGAACTCGGCCCCCGAGACATCGCGTCCGGCCAGGCCGTGGTCGTCCGCAGGGACACGGGCGAAAAGTCTTTTGTGCCCCTCGCGTCCCTCGGGGGGCACGTCAGGGACCTGCTGGAGACCGTGCAGCGGGACATGTTCCAGCGTGCGCTGGACTTCCGCGAAGCCCATTCCCGCGAGGTACGGGACCGGGATGCCTTCATGGAGGCGGCGAACGGCGACGGCGGATTCATCCACGCGCACTGGTGCGGCGATCCCGCCTGCGAGACGGCCGTCAAGGATGAAACCCGGAACACGATCCGGTGCGTGCCCATGCACTGGGACGCCGCAGCAGGCGCCTGCGCGTACTGCGGCGGCGCCTCGGAACGCAAGGTTGCCTACGCCCAGGCCTATTGATCGACCGGGCCGAGGATGCCCGATTCAGGATGCACCGCCCGGTCGATATAACCGCCACTAAGCCTGATCCCCGTACATCCCAAGCACTTCCATCGCCGCGTTGCGCCCGTTGATGGCGATCACGCTGCCGCCGGGATGGGTGCATGCCCCGCAAAGGTAGACGCCGGGCATGGGCGTTCGCGGTTCGAGCCGCTTGTCCCACATGTAGGCTGGAAGGATCTCGCCCTGGAAGATGTGGCCGCCGGTCAGGCCCACCTTTTGTTCGATGTCGGGCGGCCCCATGACGTCCATGTGCAGGACGGCGTCCGGAATGTTGCTGCAGTAGCGGCCGAGGGATTCCAGCGCCAGCCTTCCCACTTCCTCCCGTCGGGAGTCCCAGTCGCCCTCGGCGAATGCGTAGGGGACGAACTGGGCGAAGATGCTCATGGTATGACGGCCGGGTGGCGCCACGCTGCCGTCGTGGGCGGTGTGGAAATACAGTTCCTCCCACAAACGGGGTGGCAGCTGTCCAGCCCCCGCCATGGCGTGAAATTCGTGCCATTGCCGCGCGGTGAGCGGGATGTTGACCTGCCCGCGGTGATGGTCTTCGTCTGTTCCGGGACGGCTCGTGAAATCCGGCAATTCGGACAGCGCCACGTTGATCTTGACGGTCGCGCCGGTCTGGGGGATCGACTCCACGCGCTTCTTCCACACGTCATCGGCCTGTTCGCCGAGGAGGCACAACGTCACCCTTGGATCGGCGTTCGATACGACGGCGGGCGCCCTGATGCGCTCGCCGCCTTCGAGTTCCACTCCCACGCCCGGCAGTATGCGCGCCACCGGAACGCCCGCGGCCACGATGGCGCCGGCATCCCGGGCGATATCGCACAAAATGAAGGAAACCGTACCCATGCCCCCTTGGACGTACCCCCACATGCCGGGCATGCCGGCCATGGTCCCCGTGGAGTGAAAGACGTGGACGGAGGCGGTCCCGGGTTCGAAGGGGCTGGCGTTCGTCCCGATCACGCCCTGGCCGATGAGGGCCATGCGCAGCCGTTCGTCCTCGAGATACCGTTCGACGTACTCGACCATGGACCAATCGAAGAGGAGGTCGATGGCTTCGCGATCGCCTTTAAGGCGCGTTTCGATCTGGTCCCGCGTTGGCGCCCTGCCGATCCAGATGTCGCCTTCGCCGGGCGGGCGGAGGGCTAGCCGTATGCGCTTCATGGGTGCGTACATGGCCTCGAAGCCATCCACGTCCCGGGGCGACAGGCGCCGTATCTCCTCCCGGCAGCGGTCGTCGTCCTCCCACAGTTGAACGCTCGACCCGTCCTCGAAGGGGACGAACATGCCCGACTCCGCCGGGGTCCAGCGATAGCCGTAACGGGGAAAGTCGAGTTCTTCGATCACGAGGGGATGGAGCAGGCCGGCCAGATAGGCGCAGGGCGAAACACGGTATCCCGGCCAGGTCTCTTCGAGCGTGCAGGCACCCCCCACGCGTTCCCGTGCCTCCAGGACCAGCACCCGCTTGCCCGCCCGGGCCAGGTAGGCCGCGCAGGTCAGCCCGTTATGGCCGGCGCCCACGACGATCACGTCCCAGTCGCGGGGCGCGAGCGACGAGACCGGTTCGGGCAGTCCGATGCGTCCCAGGGCGTCGCGGCAGGTTCCGCCCGGCGCCGTTGCCGTCGTCATGTTGTGGGATTTCGGGTCCACGGGCGTCATCCGCTCCAGGTGAATCGTTTCAGCGCGTCCCGGTTCAGTTCCAGTCCCAGTCCGGGCGCGTCGGAAAGCGTGATGTACCCATCCACCGGACGGGGCTGCCCGGTAAGGATCTGCGTATCCGGATCCACGTTGTGGTCCGGGAAATACTCGACCATGGGCATGTTCATGTTGGCCATCGCGAGGTGGAAGTTGGCCACCCACCCTCCGTGCGTGATTACCGGAATATCGTTCGCGGCGGCGAGATGGACGATTTTCTGCACTTCGGTGATGCCCGCGCAGCGGTCCACATCGGGCTGCCAGACGTCGGCGCAGCCCATTTCGAGCCAGCGGGCGAAGGCGTGCTTTCCGAATTCGTTTTCACCCCCCGAAATCGGCATGGACGCCGCTTGCCGCACCTTCACGTAGCCCGGCCAGTCGTGGGGGTGCACCGGTTCCTCCACCCAGGCGAGGTCGAATTCCTCCACCATGCGGATCATCTTGATGGCATAGTCCGCGGTGAAGGAACGGCAACAGTCCACCATCTGTTCGACATCGGCCCCGATGGTTTCACGGAGCGTCCGGACCACCTGCCGGTTCTTGCGCATGCCTTCCACCCCGTCGTCCTGGCTGAATCCGAACCGCTGCTTCACGGCCGTAAAGCCCTGGTCGACGTACATCGACGCCTCCTCCCTCAGAAGGCCGAGGTCGGGGTCGCCCCGATCGCTCGCGTAGACGTACAGCCGGCTGGCGTAGGCGCGCAGGCTGTCTTTCGTCTTCCCTCCCAGCAGGTTGTATACCGGCTGGTTCAGATACCGTCCCTTCAGGTCCCACAGCGCCGTGTCGATGGCGCTGATGGCACTGCTGGTGATCCCCTCCCGCGCCTGGGAGATGCAGTAACGGTGCATTTTCTCCCACAGCCAGTCCGTGCGCATGGGATCTTCGCCGATCAGCAAGGGAACGAGGACATCGGTCAGGACGGTATATACCCCGGGAAGACCGTAGCCTTTCTGCGAAACGCCGGTCACGCCTTCGTCGGTCTCGATTTCGATGATGAGCGAGTCGGGAGCGTCCGGCTGCTTCGGCCTGGTCTCCGGCGGAGCGTCGTACTTCAGGTCGCGGTAGTAATAAATCGGATTGACGGAATGGATGACGTAAGGCTGGCGCCCGGAGCCGGGCGTCTTGACCGGCGTGACCTGGATGCGGGTGATATTCATGGCGAATCCCGTTCGTCGCAATGCGCTTACGTGTGGTGCGGGCCGCGCTCCTAAGGGGTACGATGCGCCTCCGTTCGGCCGCTTTCCTAAATCAGGTTCGGCAACAACGGATGACCCCGGTTTTCGAGCGGCAGGGCGATACGGCTTCCCGACAGGTGGGCGGCATACACGCCGTGGATCATTTCCAGGGCCCAGCGCCCGTCGTAGCCGCTGTTCACCGGCCTGCGCCCATCCCGCCTCGCCTCGAATACATCCCGGACGACGGCTACGTTCGCCGCGGTCTGGAGCGCGCTCATGGCGGACTGCTCGGAAGGCTCCAGTTCAAGCGCTTCCGAGGTAACGTCGCGGACGGACACGTCGTCATCCGGATGCCAGACCGGGGATTCGTAGATCCGGATCTGCTGGGAAGCCTCGTGAACGGTCATGATCCCCTCCGAGCCGAAGATCCACATCCCGTACCTCTGGGGGTGGCCAGACTGGCTTCGGCGCGTCTCGAAAGTGGCCGTCACGCCGTGGCCGAATCCGTACATCGCATGGATCGCATCGCCCGCGATGAGCCCCAGTTCCTCCGGACCCTCCACCGCGTCTTCCAGGGTCGCGGACCGTCCGCCGGCCAGGGTCACCGACGCCTGCACCCAAGCGGGGTTCCTGCCTAGGAGGAACCGGAGCATGTCGAAAAGGTGGGTGCCCAGCACCATGAGGTCCTCGCCGCCTCCCCGGTGATCCTCCTTGCCGTTCATGCGGACGTGGAGTATGTCCCCGATGGCGCCCTCGGCGAGCAGTTGGCGGGCGTGCCAGGCGGCGGTGTGCATGCGGCCCTGGTGGGCGATGCCCATCATGACTCCGGCCTTCTCGCAGGCTTCTATCATGGCGTCGGCCTCGGAAAGCGTGCGGGCCATGGGCTTTTCGAGGAAGATGCACGCGCCTGCTTCCGCGACGGCAAGGGTCATTGTGGCGTGCTGGTCCAGCCACCGGGGACAGATGCTGACGATGTCAAACCACTCGTTTCTCAGCATCTCCCGATAGTCCGAATACAGGTTTCCCACGCCCAGGCGCCGGCCCGCTTCCTGCAGACCGTCCGGGTCGTCGTCGGCCACGGCGATGATGTCCACGTCCTCCATTTCGAGATACACCGTGTCCAGGCCATGACCATAGTTGCCCCTGCCGGTACGGCCGATCACACCCGCCCGGTATCGTCTGTCCATTCAACGCCCCTCCGGTAGCAACGCCACTCCGGTAGCATCTCCCTGTTGACCGTTCACGGGACCGGCATCAGCCAGCCCGCCAGGTTCAAGATCAGCAGCAGGCCCAGGATGGCATAGTCGCGCCAGATGAACGGAAAAGCAAGGAACTCCGTCCGCTTGCCCCGCATGCCGAACCCCTTGGATTCAAGCGCCATGGAGAGCAGGTCGGTATCCCGGATCGCGTATACGAATATGGGCACCAGCAGCGGCACGTACTTGCGGGCCCGCTGCAGGACGTTTCCGCTCTTGAGATCGAGGCCCCTCGCCTGCTGCGCCTGGACGACCGTGCCTATACGGGTAAAAAACAGGGGGACGAGCCGAAAGGCAAGGGAGAGCGCGAAGCTCACGGCAAAGGGCAGCCCGATGGTCCTGAGTCCGTAGGCGAACTCCTCCACTTTCGTGCAGGATACGAAGATCATGCCGGAAACGAGCATGGCCTCGAGCCGAAATCCCATGGCGAGCCCGAACCGTATGGACTCTGTCGAGAGTGTGAACAGACCGAAAGACCAGAACGGCTCGCCTACGCGCCTGAACAGCGACCACGAAACGACACTGAACACGAGCACGGTGATCATGAGCGGCAGGATGCGCCGCAGGTTTCTAAACGCACCGGCCGAACGGGCCAGCAACAGCACGCCCGACAGGATGGCCAGTTGATACCAGGGCGACTGGAAAGCCACGGTGAGGATCAGCAGCATGGCGAGTCCCAGGATCTTCGTCGAGGGATGGAGCCGATGCAGCAGGGTATCGGAGGGTATATAGAGTACCATGGGCGGTCCAGGTGATCCAGGTGGTCCGGAGGTCCGGAGGTCCGGTGGCCCGGTGATCCAGGCGGTCCGGGCGATCCGGAAGGTCCGGGAGGTCAGGAATAGCGGCCCGACTGCCTGCCTCTACTATTCGTTCAGGGTTGGTTCATCGGGACGTTCCAGGCAGTCTACGATCTCTTTGACGGAACGCACCACGAGTCCGAATTCATACCCGAGGCGCACGGCCTCGGGCGCTCGCAGGTACAGCGACTCCAGCAGCTTCGGATCACTGAAACACGACCGGACGTCCCCGTCCCGGACGACGCGTCCCCCGGACATGATGACGCAGCGGTCGGCATACTCTGCGACGACCCACATGGAGTGGGTGATCATGACCACGGTTCGTCCGGATTCGTTGAGGCGTCGGATGAGGTTCAGGATGGCGACCTGGCCGGGATAGTCCAACCCCGTGGTCGGTTCATCCAGGACGAGGATCTCGGGGTCCGTGGCCAGCACCGACGCCACGGCAAGCTGCTGTCTTTCTCCCCGGGTCAGGTTGAAGGGATCCTCTTGTTCACGCCCGGCGAGCCCGGTAACGGCCAGGGCGGATTCAACTTTCTCCCTGACCGTCTCTTCGGGCAGGCCGTAGTTGCGGGCGCCGAAGGCGACTTCGTCCAGCACGGTATTGGCGAAAATCTGGTGATCCGGGTTCTGGAATACGTAACCGACCCGGCGTCCCAGTTCGCGCAGGGTCCATTCGGAGGTGGATTTACCCAGGACGCGGACCTCTCCTTCCGTCGGAACGTGCAGTCCGTTGAGGTGCTTGGCGAGCGTCGTCTTTCCGCAGCCGTTCTGTCCGACCAGCGCAACGAACTCGCCGGCCGTAATCTCCAGGAAAACGTCGTCCACGGCGGGAGGCGAGTCCCCATATCTGAAAATCAGGCTGCTGATTTGCACGACGGGTCGGCCTGATTCGGGCTTTTGCTCGCCGTTCAGGATCTCTTGGGCGGACTCCTTTACCCGCCATCCAGCCGAATGAATACGGACCACGGCATCCTGGATAGTCAAGGCACTGGACTCCAGGCCCAGCTCGGTCAGCAGCACGGTGGTCTGGAGCGGCCGGACGCCATGCCGTTCCACGTATCCGGGGTCGGCAAGCATCTCGCTGGGCGAGCCCTCGCGTATGATGCGTCCTTCGTGCATCAGAAGGATCCGGTCCGCGGTCAGGACGTGTTCGGTCTCATGCTCGACCAGGATGATGCCCTCGATTTCATCCCGGAGGACCTGTGCAAGCCTGAAAATGTCTCGTTTCCCGATAGGATCCAGGTCGGTCGTCGGCTCGTCCATAACGACCAGCGCGGGCCTGCCCGCAAGTACCGAAGCGATGGCCAGGCGCTGTTTTTCACCGCCCGACAGGCTGGATGGGTCCCGCTGTTCGAAGCCAACGAGGCCGACGCGGCCTAGCGCCTGTTCGACGCGGGTCCGCATCTGATCGCGGTCCACGGCGAAGTTCTCCAGAGCGAAAGCCGTTTCCAGTTCAACGTTGGTGGAGAACAGCTGCGCCTCGAAGTCCTGGAATACCAGGCCGATGATGCGGGCCAGTTCGTAGACCTGCGGATGGCCGGACTCCTGGCTGCCGGGTTCCCGGCTGCCGGCTACCTGCAGCCTGCCGTCCAGCCTGCCTTTGATGAAGGATGGGATAAGCCCGTTCAGGCAGCGGCACAGGGTGGATTTACCCGCGCCGGTCTCACCGATAATGACGGTAAACTCGCCGGGACGATGACTGTAGTTGATCTGGTCGAGGGCCGGTTTAGGGGCGTCCCGGTAGGTGAACGCGAGGTCGTTTAGCGTGAGGATCGGCTGATTCAAGAGATCTCTTACGTGGAGGAATTCACCATATGTGGCAGAGTGGGGAGACCGCGCAGATGTTAGCGAATGATCGCACGTTTGTCAATACCGGTATATCTGGCACATCCATGACACAAAGACAGGATCCCGTGTTGGTCGGTGCTTTACGATGGGCCTGCGGAGGAGAAGGAAATTGGCCCTTGACCCTTGTAAAATCGGTACAGTTCGGTATAGTATAGTAAATTAACTAGACTCCAGCTTAACATCGGAACTGGGAGCGCGGTCATTTTGTGGTCGTTTGCCTTCATAAGACAAACAGGAAAGGGGTTAGACGGCCCCTCATAACCTGACCCCGGATAATACCATGAGACGGATTTTCCCACTGGTCTTCATCTTGACTATCCCGACCTGCTCCCTGGTCCCCGGCCGGAATCTCCCCGAGCCCGAATCGATTCCCGAAATGCCCGGCGCGTTTGCCGCCGGCGTGGCGGATTCCGGCACATACCAGCCGCTGGAGTGGTGGAAGACGTTCGAAGACCCGGTACTCGACCGGGTAGTCGAGGAAGTGCTCTCTTCGAATTTCGACCTGGCCGGAGCGGTCGCCCGGGTACAGCAGGCCCGGAGCCGGGCGGGCGTCGCCCGGGCTTCGGCGTTTCCGCTGGTTCAGCCTTCGGTAGGCGTGAACGACTTCGACGGTCCGACGAACGCGGGCATCGGAGCGCAACTGGAGGAAGTCGGGCTGGACCCGGAAGCACTGAGCGCGGCGGGCGTGGAGATCCCCGACCGGTTGGGACTCACCACCTATACCCTGAGCATGGAATTTGCCTACGAACTCGATTTCTGGGGCCGCAACCGCAACGATACGCGGTCCGCAGAGGCTGAACTGGCGGCGACGGAGGCGGACTACCTCAGCGCGCGCATGGGGGTGCTGGCCGAGACCGTCCGTACTTATCTGGAGATTTCAAGTCTGCGCCGGCAACAGGGGCTGGCCGGCGAGATCGTGGCCGTCCTTCAACAACTGGAATCGCTTGCAGAATCCCAGTATGAGCGGGGATTGATCGAATTGGGGGATCTACACGCGGCACGACGGAGACTGCGCGAAGCCCAGGCTGAATTGCCGCAGATCGAAGCACTGCGGGCAGATGCCGAGGGACGGCTGTGGATACTCATGGGCGGCTTCCGCGCCGATCTCGCACATAAGTTGTCCAATTCCCCGGGTCCATCACCGGTACTCAAGCCGGTCCCCACGGGCATCCCGGCCGATCTCATGGTCCAGCGGCCCGATGTCCTC
Organism: Gemmatimonadota bacterium; assembly: GCA_026706345.1. NCBI lineage: Bacteria > Pseudomonadati > Gemmatimonadota > Gemmatimonadota bacterium. The sequence continues at coordinate 39,221 of JAPOYX010000235.1, forward strand.
GCGGCCATGCAACGTGTGGAAGCGGCGCGGTATTCCGTCAGCGCCCGCCGGGCGGCCCTGCTGCCGCGGTTATCCCTTCAGGGCGCCATAGGATTGCAGAGTACGGATTCGAGCGAGTGGTTCGATCCGGATCAATGGTTCCGCAACCTCACCATGAACCTGCTCGGACCAGTGATTCAGGGTTCCCGGCTTCAAAGAAACATCGCGCTGGCTGAGGCCAGGCTGAACGAGGCCGCGGCCGCTTATGGACGTTCCGTGGTCACCGCGGTGAACGAGGTCGAGTCCGCCCTGCTGGGACTGGAAGCCAGCCGGCGGCGGCATGCACTGCTGGAATCCCTTTCCAATGAAACCCGGGCGGAATCGGCGCTTCAGGAGCAAAGATACGTATCAGGCGTGGGTGCATACGAAGCGTTCCTGGCAGCGGAACAGACCCGTTTGGCGGCGCAGTCGGTACTGGCGGCAGCGGTGCGGGACCTGGGTTACGCCCGACTCGCCCTCCATCGCTCACTGGGCGGTACCTGGACCGCCACCGACAGTGAGCGTCTCAGGCTGCAGCAGACCCAGCCGGAGGGGCGTCTCCCCTCCAGCCCTCCAACGGAGTGAATAGCCATGTCGCGTTTAACCAGTTTTCTCGTTGCCGGCGGCATACTCGGAGTTTCCGTGGCATTGGCCGCCCTGTTGATTTCGCTGGCCCCGCAACCGACGCGCACGGAACAGCCGCCCCAGATACCCTTCGTTCAGACGGGCCTGGTCACCGCGGGATCCGGACCCATCCCGGTGTTCGGTTCCGGCACGGTAAGGCCGAGTGCAGAGATCGATGTCGTTTCGCAGGTAGGCGGCAGAATCGCGTGGGTCAACCCGGGATTCCTGAGTGGCGGCCGGATCGCGACGGGGGATACGCTCTTCCGCATCGAGGAGGTCGACTACCGGTACCGGGTACAGGAAGCGGAGGCCAGTCTCGCGGCCAGTCAACTGGCATTGCTGCGGGAGGAGGAACAGGCGTCGATTGCCCGTGCACAGCACGATCTCTACACCGCTCGCAAAGGGAATGCGCCTTCGGACGACAACGCAAATCCACTCGCGCTGAGAGAACCGCAGTTGAAAGCAGCCCAGGCCGCACTGGATCGCGACGAAGCCCGGCTTGCCGATGCCAATCTCGCCTTGCGAAGAACCCAGGTTACTGCGCCATTCGACGGATACGTGCAGGAAGAATCCGTGGATGCGGGACGGATCGTTGCCGCCGGCCAACCCGTCGCGCGGGTTTTCGCCTCGGATGCGGTGGAAATCGTCGTGCCCTTGTCCGATTCCGATGCCGCATTGATTCCGGGGTTGTGGTCGCTTTCGGCGGGCGACGGGAACCGGAGCGTCGTTGCACGCGTGGTCGCCCGTTTCGGTGAGGGATCCTATGCCTGGACAGGTTACGTGGACCGGGGCGAGCCCTACCTTGACCGGCAAACGCGCACCATCGACGTGATCGTACGCGTACCGGATCCCTTTCGATCGGGGCGGCCCATGGACGGCACGGTTCAGTCCGGCGCCAGTCCCCCCCTGCTGGTTGGCAAATACGTCGAAGTGGAAATCAACGGTCTTGAGCGGGATGATTTCTTCCTGGTTCCGCGCGCGGCGCTGCAATCAGGCAACGAGGTCTGGATCGTGCGCGATGGCGGCACAGTACATATCGTTCCGGTGCAGGTACTGCAGCGTACCGGCGATAGAGCCTACGTGACGGGTGACCTCGAAAACGGCCACGACGTCGTCACCGGCGGGATCCGGTTTACGACGGAAGGTATGCGCGTCCAGACGGAGACCGGCCAGACCCCATGAGTATGGACAACGGCAATCATAAAGAAACTTCCGGTCCGATCGCCTACATGGCGGGCAACAGCGTGGCCGCCAATCTGTTGATGTGGGCCATCGTAGCCGCGGGGTTGGTTTCGCTGACCGGCATCGACCGGGAAGCGTGGCCCACCACGCCCTTCTACCACGTTGAAGTGTCGATGGCCTATCCAGGCGCCACGCCGGAGGAGATCGAGGAGTCGATCGTCGTCAAGATCGAGGATCAGGTCAGCGGGCTGGACGACGTGAAGGCGGTCAAGTCCGTAGCGGCCCCGGGCATAGCGTCCGTGCGGGTTCAAATGGATTCCGGCACGGACATGGTCCGGGCACTGAACGATATCGAGTCGGCGGTCAATCGCATTCAGTCTTTCCCGGCCGGTGCCGATCGTCCCGGTTTCCGGGAGATGGACAACCGCATGAGCTTGATGCGGCTCATCGTCTACGGCGACGTTTCCGAGCGCTCGCTGAAGGAATTGGCGTATCAGATCGAGGATAAACTCACGGTGCTTCCGTCCGTGTCCCAGGTCGACGTCAGTGGCGTTCGAAAATACGAAATCTCCATCGAGGTACCGCTTCATCGGCTGAGCGCCCTTGGACTGACACTCACCGACGTCGCAGATACCATCCGTCGCAGTTCATTGAACCTGTCTGCCGGCAGTATCGATACCCGGGAATCCCAGGTGCGGATCCGGA
>JAPOYX010000236.1 GCA_026706345.1 Gemmatimonadota bacterium
TATTTTTTCTTGGCGATTCACCGAGTGTGGAGAATCGCCCGCCCGATGATTCTGATTCTCACGATACCGAGGCCCTGACGACATAGGGAACCTCGAACTCATCGACAACCCAAGTGTAGATGCTGCCGTGCTGGACCCAGATCGGGCCTGCCGCCTCGAACGCAAGGCGAACGGATCCCAAGTAGTCGCCGTCTTCCGAGTACCGGTCGTAGAAGGCGGGCGCGTCCCTCGGCATGATTCTCTCAACCCAGAGTCTCCCTTCGTCGTCCACGAAGAGACCATCGAGAATGGGCTTGATGTCCGGCATCAGAGCAGCGACCTCCTTCGCCTCCCGGTGGAGATCGGGCCTGTCGTCGATAATGCTCTCGGCGTACGCCATCCGGTCCTCGTCCGTGACCCGTTGGATGGGCAGCCCGGCTTCGATGACCACCAGCGTATCCCCGCCCTCGCCGGTTCGGACGATCCGGTACGACCCCGTGTGCGCGCGCCAGAAGCCACCGGAAGGATTGACCTCGATCAACTCGGCTGCCTCGTGGGGAAGAGGCAGGAAGCCCCAGCCCGCAGGAGTGGAGTATGCGTATGACCGAAAGCTGGCCTCACCGACGTAGACGGAGTCGGTGGCTCCGCTGGACAGGTCATACGACTTGTAGTACCACCGCTCGCTCCACGAACTCAGTCCGGGCGGGGGTGGGAAGCCGGGTCGTCTTCTCCATGAGTGGTCGTCCGCCAGTAGCGGCCCCGATGGTCGAACACACCGTCCCAGATGGGTCCGAAGCTCATGACGGGGTTTACGAACCGGCGTATCTCCGCGCCGGTGGGATCAACTCCGATAATCGTCCACTGCCTGGTGTCGTGGATCCACAGGAGAGTGTCTCCGGAAAGGAGGATGCCGTTGGCGCCACCGATCTCGCCCGGCCCCTCGCCGCGCCTCGCGATCGTCCGCTGGTACCCGCCGCTGGAATCGAAGACGCGGACCTCCGCGGCCTGTTGGTCCAGCACGTAGATGGTCCCGTCGCTGGCCGCCTGCACGCCTCGAACGTCGCCGAAGGTCACGTTCGGGTCGTCCCCCTCAAGGGATCCGAACTTGAGGTCCACACGCGCCCCGATGACTGCCGGGCCGACGGAGTCCACGGCGGGGCGGGTTGGGTAGCGGACGAGGACGGCACCGTTCGGAAGCGTCTCGCGAGTCGGGGTGTCGGATGCCGGTTCCGGTTCGCAGGAGGTGAGCGCGGTGAGTAGCAAGGGGACGAGAATGATGGACGGGCGGGGCCTGTAGAGGGCGACGTCTTGGCGGAACATGTCCGACCCTTCTGACGGGAGATTGCAACGGGCACCGTAACCGATTCGGGCAAGCAGAAGATACGGTTCGCCTTCGCGGACTGCCACGGCCTCCTGCCGCGGCGTCCCACTTGGGGGTGCTTCGCCGCATCCCTATTCCAGAACGGGATTCCGTGCGACCCGGGGGACGCTGGCGGACGCAAATCGGTCGGGCGGAGGTTGCGGGAGGCTGGGGTTCAGCGGTTGAGGCCGCGACCGCAGTGCTTCGCGGCCGGGCGAGGCCAGTACCAGCAGTTCCAACCAACGCCATATCGACTCCCGTGTGCAACGTGACGCCCGCTCAGGCCGTCTAAACAAGTGTGCTGGCATCCCCAAGCTCTTGGAGTCCCGACCGATGAACGAACATTCCCGCGCTGCCGCTTCGATGTCCGTGCCCCTGCTGCTGGCACTCTGCTTCGGTGTAGGCTGTTCGGAGGGAGGCATCGAACGCTCACCGGATGGTGTCCCGACCTTCCGCGGCACGGTAGATCTGGAGTTCGGGGAGATCGAAGGTGAAGATCCCTATCTCTTCACCCGGATCGAGTCGATCGTCGAGGACACGGGCGGGAGGCTGATCGTCGCAGACCTCCAGTCGCACGAGGTGCGGGTCTTCGGTTCCGAGGGCGACTTCCTGTTCCGCTTCGGTGGTCCGGGCGAGGGACCGGGTGAACTGACGCAACCCTGTTGCCTCGCGTTCGGGCCGGACGGCAAGCTCTGGGTGCGCGAGAGTACCCGATACAGTGTGTTCCGGCTGGACGGCGCGATTGCGGAGTACGACAGTGGAGCGAGGATCGCTCACGTGGGCATCGGCATGGTTGCCCCGATCACCTTCGATGCCGAGGGTCGGCTTGTCGATATCGGATCACTGATGACCGAGGACGGGGGTGGCACTGCGCGCTTTCATCACGGTTTCGACGGGGCTGTGGACACGGTACTGATGGCGGGTCCGGAGAAGTACGGGATGGGCTCGACCACGGTCGAGCGTATGATCGGCGACACTCCGGTAGGCTTCTTCGTCTACCAACCGTTCGGCCCGCTGTGGCTTCACGCTCACAGCCCCGGCGGCGCGTGGGCCGAAGCGGTCACCTCGGAGTACTCGGTCACGCTCCACCACCCGGATGGGACTGTTTCGCGTGTCGAGGGACCACAGGCGCTTGGCCCTCCGCTCAGCCCGTCGGACCTTGAATGGGCGCAGGCTTCCATTGACCGCGACCTCCAGCGGTTCGATCTCCGGAACCATCCCTTTGAGATTCCCGACCGCAAGCCGCCGCTTGCCGACATCTTCTTTGATCGAGCCGGTCGCTTGTGGGTCGAGAAGACGGGTACCGACGGGGAGGAGATGCGCGAAGCCGATGTATACGCCGGGTCCGCTCTGGTGGCGCGGTATCGCTGGCCGCGCCGCGTCAGCGTGGGAGATGTTCCCTGGGTCACTGAATCGGTGCTGTACGGCACCACAAGGGACTCGCTTGACGTACGGCGCGTCGCGCGAGTGCGGTTCGAGCCCGGTTCCTGACGTCGCGCCGTGGCGGGGGACCAGTTCGTATTTCGGGTTGGATGGTGGAAGACTAGATTGCTCGGGAGTCGCGGGGGGTCCCGTGACAGCACCGCGCCGTGCACCACGGATGAAACTGGGGGCCGGTCCATACCGTGAGCGATAGTGGAGTCATCGGGCAAGCGTACGGGCGGAAGATCCACGCCCGCGAGGTGGTCGCTATCGACGAAGCCGGGGACGGGCTGTGTTGGGTCCGGCTAACCCGGTTCGGCCACGAATGGCTCCTGATTCGCTCCGACGCCCGCGACGTGTCGCGCGCGGTGCGGAAGCTCCGCCAGATTCCGGCGGGCGAGCAGTCGGAACGGTTCCCGGAGGTAGGGCCATGAGCTATAAGCGGCGCACTCGTCGCCGGCGATCCCGGCGCGCATCGGCGCGTCCGTTTCCGGGGGATCGAAGGGGGGCGGCAGCCACCCTCGCCAGCACCTTTGTACCCACAAGGGG